>DASPZH010000192.1:0-14117 GCA_035636335.1 Streptosporangiaceae bacterium | reverse complement strand
GCTTCCGGCCCGAGGAGGCGCTCGCGATGGCCACCACGCGAGCCGCTGCGGCGCTCGGCCTCGACGCGGTCACTGGCCGGCTCGCGGCCGGCTATGACGCGGACATCATTGTCGTGGACGGCGACCCGCGCGCCGACATCTCGGCGCTCGGCAGGCTCCGGCGCGTCGTCGCCCGCGGTCGCGACTACGTGCCCGACAGCGGCCGGTTCGACGTCAGCGCGCCGGGCAGCCCGTTCGCCGCACCGGGCCACGATGTGGATCTCAGGCTGCTCACCGCGGCGAGAACGCGACGCAAGGCGTAGCCGGCCGCGGCCGGGTGCTAGCGCGGGCGGCGCCCGCCGTAGATCACGTACTCGAGGCGCTTCCAGTACACGTCGATGCCGTCGAACCCGGCCGACCGCAGATACTCCAGTTGCCGGTCGAGCGGGATCATGTGCCGGACGTGGTTCTCGTACCTGGCCCGCTCCTGCGGCGTGGGATGAAGCCGCTTGCGCGCCGCCTCGGGATTGCCGAGGTCGGCGACCCGCTCCCAGGTGGCCGCGACGACGGGATCGGTCGCGCGCACGGGATCGTAGTTCAGGTACCAGCCGCCGGGAACCAGGCGGGTGAGGATCTCGGCGAACAGGTCCCGCTTGCGGTCGTCGGGCAGGTGGTGGACGAACAGCGAGGTCACGACCGCGTCGACGGCCTCGGGGATCGCCGGCGGCCAGTCGCCGGTCGACAGGTCGAACGTGACGTAGCGGAAGCGGCCCTCGTACGGCTGCATCTCACGCTCGCCCGCGCCCACCATCTCGGCGGAGAAGTCGGCCAGTATCGCGGTGCTGCGCGGGTGCCGGTGAAGGACCGCGCGCGACGAGTTGCCGGTGCCCGCCCCGAGGTCAAGGAAGGTGAAGGCCTGCCGATCGCCGAAGGGGAGAAGGTCGGCCATGAACCGCCACTGCGCCGCGTGGTTGCGCTCGCGCGCGGCTGCCTCCGCGGCCCAGGCCGCGGCGATCTCGTCGGACTGCCAGATGGCCGCGTTCGTGTCGCCCGGCTGGTTCATGCGCAGCAGACTACCGAGCAGCGGACTACCGAGCAGCGGACCCCTGATGGCCGAGGAGGTCGTGAGCATGGGCACGGTGATCGCAAAGCCCGCGATGTCGCTGGACGGCTTCATCGCCCTGACCCTGCTGTCAGAGCCACATATGCTCGTGCGTTGTGCCTTTGCCGATGAGCCGAGGCGGGTCGTCGTCATGGACTATCGGCCGGGCTGGCCGGAGGAGTTCGAGCGGCTCGCCGCGACGCTTCGCGCCCTGCTCGGCCGGGTCGCGGCAGGAATCGATCATGTCGGCTCGACTCCGTGCCTGGCCTGGCTGCCAAGGACTGTATCGACGTCCAGGTCAGGGTGGTCTCGGTGGATGTGGCGGCCATTGTTCCCGAGTTGGAGTCAGACGGCTTCCCGTGCCGCCCCGAGCCGTGGAACCGGTCCGAGACCTCTGGCGGTGTCGTGTGCCGCAAGCTCGCGTTCGCGCCCGCGGCCGGGTCTCGCGCGTGCAACGTTCATGTGCGCGAAGACGGCGCCGGCCACCGAGATCCTGATCGGGGCCGCCGAGCGACGGGGCGGCGAGCTGCGGCCGGTCCGCGCCGAGCGCGCGCTGAGCCGGCCGTCGGCGCGAGCAGCAAGTCTGTCGGCGGGCATCGGTAGGCTCCGGGCATGGACTTCCAGCAGGTCGTCCGGCGGCGGCACATGGTGCGCCGGTTCACCGGCGATCCGGTTGCTACGGGGAGCCTGGACCGGATCTTGCGCAACGCCGCCCGGGGGCCGTCCGCCGGGTTCTGCCAGGGCCAGGCATTCCTGGTACTCACCGCCGGCGACCTGCCCAGGTTCTGGGCCGTCGCCGGCGCGGCGACCTACCGGTCCGTGCGGACCGCGCCGCTGGTCATCGTGCCGATGTCGGTCAAGCGGAGATACATGGACCAGTACGCGAGCCAGGACCCGGCCTGGGCAGACGAGAGCCGCTGGCCGATGCCGTTCTGGCACATCGACACCGGAATGGCCGTCCTGCTGATCCTGCTCACCGTCGTCGACGAAGGCCTGGCGGCCGTCTACTTCGGCATCATGCCGAGCGAGATCGGCCCGCTGCGCGAGGCGTTCGGCGTCCCGGCGGACCACGAGCCGATCGGCGCCGTCGCCATCGGGCACGATGCCGCATCCGCCGGCGGCGGCAGCGAGGATCGAGCCGAGATCGCATCGCGGCGCCGGCCGCTGACCGAGATGGTTCACTACGGACAGTGGTGAGCGATCCCGGCGGGCGGGCCGAGTCGACCCGCCGGGCTGAGCGGAGCTGACCGGAGCTGACCGGAGCGTGACCGCGGTCGCAAAGCGGGTACAAGCGGCGTAGCCCGAACAGAAATCTCGGGAGATCTCGCCCGGCAGAACCGAACCCGCATTTACGGAGGGTCCCCATGGCCACCGCCCTGCTCGTGCTCGACATGCTGACCGACTTCACGAGCGGCAAGCTCGCCAACCCGGCCGCCACGCGGATCACCGGGGCCGTCGCCGCGCTGGTCCGCGCGGCCAGGGAGCAGGACGACTGGATCGTCGTCTACGGCAACGACGCGCACCGTCCCGGCGACTTCGAGCTGGCCGTCTTCGGGGAGCACGCCATGGCCGGCAGCCCGGGTGCCGCCGTCATCGACGAGCTGGCCCCGCAGCCAGGCGACATCGTCGTCCCGAAACGCTACTACTCGGCGTTCACCGAGACCGACCTCGATGCCACCTGCCGGGTGCACCGCGTCGAGCGGCTGGTGGTGACCGGGCAGCACACGGACTGCTGCTGCCGGCATACCAGCTACGACGCCTTTGCCCGCGGCATCGGCCTGGTCGCGGTCAGCGACGCCACCGCCGTGTACGAGCCGTTCGCCGAGGGCCGCTACCAGCACGCCCAGGACGACGCGCTGCGGTACCTGCGTACCTACTACGGCGCGCAGATCGCCACGACCGCTGATTTGGTGTAGCCGTCGCTGCGTAACCCCGCGCGGAGCCACCGGCCGACGTGCTGCCGGGCGGCACCGTGCAGTACGCCCGGCAGATCGACAGCGCCACGGTCGGGCTGACACACGTGATCGGGCTCGGCAGCGCGTGCGCCGTCCACATCCTGGAGAAGGCGAGCGCGGCCGCCTAGCGCGCGCGAGCGCCAGGCTTGAGCGCAGGGCTTAGCTGTCTCCCCAGGTCGAGGTGTGCAGCGCGATGTGGTCGAAGCATCCGGGCTGGGGCGTCGGCCTGAGCGTCGTGACCGGGCACGGCTTCAGCAGCACCCGGCGATGCGGGGTCCTGGTGAAGTTGAAGTCATTGATCAGGTTGCCCAGCCTGGCCGAGGCCTCGCGGACATCGGGCCGCGGATCGAAGCGGCCGTCGGTATGCGGGTTCAGCCGCGCGCCGCCGAGGAAGTCGTCCTCGATGAACTTCAGGTACGCGTCGGTCGACAGGATCTGGTGGTCCACGTAGCCGTGCTTGGCGAACGGGCTGATCACCAAGGCAGGCACCCGGATGCCGTACCCCTGGTGATCGATGGTCGGCGGCTTCAAGTTGTCGTAGAAGCCGCCCCAGTCGTCCCAGCTCACGAAGATCGCGCACGACTTCCAGTCCGGGCCGCGCATGACCGCGTTGATCAGCCGGGTCACGTACGCCTGCCCGGTACTGACCAGCGCCGGACCGTGCTCGCTGTCGCGGAAGTCGGGAGCCACCCAGGACACCTTCGGCAGCGTCCCCGCCTTGGCCGCCCGGTAGAACACCTTCAGCGGGCGCATGCTGCCGAGCTGGCCGTCCTTGTGCACATCGGTGAACCCGGGCAGCGGGTTGAAGTGGATCGAGGTTCCGGTCGGATTGCCCAGCGACACGGTGACGGCGCCATGGTCGAGGTAGTAGGCCCAGCGAACGCCGTGCCGGTGCAGCAGCCAGCTGATGTCGGTCCACGCGAACGGCGTCTGCCGGTTGGGCAGCCGCTCTGGGGGCATGTCGGTGCCGTAGCAGCTCCTGGCGACGCCGGTGCGCCGGCATTTGGCCGACCACCCGGACACCTGGTACAGGTGCGACGGCAGGCTCCACGAGCCGGCCGCCTCGAAGAAGTGGTCCTGCAGCACGAAGTTCTTGGCGTACCGCCAGTAGTTCGGTATGTCCGAGGCGACGTGGTAGCCCATGACGTCCGGACGGCACTTCGCCGGCTTGGGCTTGCAGAGCTTCTCCTCGGCTGCGCGCACGAAGCCGTTCATCTTCCCGCCGTTGTAGTCAATCTTGAACGGTTCCTCGGCGTGCGGGTTGTTGCCGTTGCTGTTGCGGTGGTCCACCCACGGCCGGCGGCAGCCGCCGTTGCGCGGGTCTGGCGCGCAGACGCCCTGCGGAATGCCGACGGCGCCGGGGAAGGTGCCGAAGTAGTTGTCGAAGGACCGGTTCTCCTGCGTGATGAAGATGATGTGCTTGATCTTGTGGATGCCCGAGATCGCGGCGAGCGCGGTATCGCGCTGCCCAACCTGCTGGTGCGCTTGCGCGACCGCGCTGACGGCCATGGCGGCGCCGACGGCGAGGACCACCGGGACCGCGGCCATACCGCGAGTTCTCATCACGTCACTCCAGACCCTCCCGCCGAGCGCGGCTGTCGCCGACCGCGTTGCGGGACGCCCGTCACGTCGCGAACGGAGTCCCCGCCCGCATTCGGTTATTCAGTCACTCGGCCCCGGTACGCACCTCATCATGCCTCGCTCAGTGCCGAAACCGACACCAACCGAGGCGAATACCCGAAATATTCGTGTCCCGGTCCCGGTCCGGGGTCTTGGCCGACGGCTTTGCCGGCAACGACCAGCACCGTATAGTGCCCGGGGCGCAGGCGGCGGCTGACACGCTGGCACGCCAGGCACCCGATCGTGACGACGCCCGCCCGGGCGCCTGGCCTGGCTACCGGCCGCTGCGAGGACCGCGCCTAAGGTCGGTCGTCCGGCTCCGACCAGAGGTCGCGAAGCTGCTCCCAGTCGTCCTCGTCGGCGGAGTCGCCCGGCGGGATGAACCGCGCCCCTGCGAACGCCGACGCGGGCGGGGTGAAGCTGCCCCTGGACACGAGCCTGGCGATGTTGGCGCGATAGATCTCGTCGACGTCGGCATGGCGCAGCGGCTCTTCGTTGAGCCAAAGGTTCTTGGGGTGAATCGGCTCCTCGTACATCCGCCTGAACACCTCGGTCCGCAGGTCCTTCATCCAGTTCGAGTTGAGGTTCATCGTCCTGAACTGGCGCAGGGCCTCGATGTCGGCGATCCCGGCGACGAACGTGTTGGCGCCCGAGGCGGTGTGGCCGAGCACGTTGCCCTGGTAGTCGACGATGTGGGAGTTGCCGCCCGCGATGTCGTACGGGTGCTCCATCTGGGGGTGCACGTAGACCGGGCCGACGTTCGGGCAGACCATGTAGACGTTGTTGAAGTGCGCGTGCGCCCGGTTCTGGAGCAGCCAGGTGCCGCCGGGCTCCATCCCGACCTGGGTCATCGGGACCGCCTCGCTCGGCCGGTAGACGACCTCGGCTCCGTTGAACGCGAGCGCGCGCACCGCCTCCGGCTACTCGCCGTCCGAGCAGCAGATCGTGCCGATGTTGCCGATGTCGGCGTGCGCAGCACCGGGTAGAAGGCGTCGATCCCGTCGCCGAACAGCTCGGTCCAGCGGTCGTAGACGTCGTGCGGGACGCAGGAGCGCTCGCGGCACCACAGGTGGTTCTTGGCCGCCTTGTGCACGACCTCGCCCTGCGGCGAGATGACGAACAGGGTGTTGAAGAACCGGTCGTCGATCACCTCCGGCCAGCGCGCCTTGCACTGGGCGACGACGTAGGTGCCGTACTGCCTGGCGAGCGCGGCCAGCCGGGCGGTTTCGGGCCCCGGTATGTCGACGAACAGGTCGCGCGCCGCCGTGACGTGCGGGATGTCGAAGATCTCGTCGGTGAACCCGGTCAGGGCGCCCTCGGCGAGCGCGATCAGCCGCACGGGCATGTTGATGCCGATGATCGAGACGGCCGCGTGAATGCCGTCCTCGACGATCCGCAGGTTGCGCTCGATGTCCTTGCGGCTGCCGATGCCGTGCACGACCGTCGAGATCCCGACCGCCATGTACGGCGCGACCGGCTCCCGCGCGCGTCCGTTCACCGTCTGCCACCCGCCATGTGTTCGAACCTCTTTTCCCGCCATTCAACGACGAAATGTCCTTCGAGATGGTCTTCGAAATGCCCGGGTTGTAATGGTCCGCGTTGCCCGGTTAGGGTAAGCCATATTTTTGTGGCCCCGCAACAGGCCCGTGGGAGACGTGATGACCGCTCCAGGCGCGGACGCCGGCGCGCGGCAGCCGGACGGAGGGCTCCGCCCCGGCATCCTGAAGGTCCGCCACGCGGTGATCACGTCGCTGGCCGTGATCACCCCGGCGGCGGCGATCCTGTTCCTGCCGATCCCGATCGCGGCGAACGCGGGCGCCGCGATGCCGCTCGCGGTGGTCGTGGCGTTCGTCGTGGTGCTCGTGATCATGAACGCGGTCTACCGGTTCGCGCAGCGGATCTCGCACGCGGGTCGTTCTTCGCTTTCGTCCGCGACTCGCTCGGGATCCGGGCGGGCTTCCTGGCGGGCTGGCTGTTCCTGGCGTTCTACCTCCTCTTCGTCGCGCTTGACCTGGTGCTCTTCGGCGCCACGCTGAACGGGATCATCGTGGCGCACGGCGGCCCGAGCATCCCCTGGTGGCTGCTGATGCTGGCCGGGCTCGTCCTGATCTGGGTGGTCGCCGTGGTCGGGATCCGGCTGTCGGTGCGCTCGGATCTGGTGCTGCTGACGTTCGAGCTCGCGGTCCTGCTCGCGCTGGCGCTCACGATCCTGGTCAAGGGCGCGCCGGGCGGTGACTGGCACGCTCATGTCTTCAGCCCGGGCGCCGCGCCGTCCGGCTTCAGCGGCATCGTCGTCGCCGCCGTGTTCGGCGTCCTGGCGTTCACCGGGTTCGAGGCGCCCGCGTACCTGGGCGAGGAGGCCCGCGACCCGCGGCGGACCGTGCCGCGCGCCATCCTGGCCACCACCGCGGGGATCGGCGTCGTGTGTTCGTGTTCTTCTTCTACGTGACCACCGTCGGCTACGGCCTGCGCAGTATCGGCAAGCTGCCGGCCGACCCGGCCCCGTGGGACACGCTCGGGCGGACCTACTGGGGACCGGGCCCGACCGTGCTCGTCGACATCGCCTCGGTGGTCGCGCTCGTCGCCGGCGCGCTCGCGGCCCAGAACGGCGCCGCGCGCATGGTGTTCGCGCTCGGCCGGGACGGGCTGCTGCCGCGGCCGCTCGGCCGCACGCTGGAGCAGTTCGGCACGCCGGCGGCGGCGCTCACCTTCCTGCTCGCCGGGTCGGTCGCGGTCGGGCTCGGCTTCGGCTTCGGGTTCCAGCCGCTCCCTGCCTTCTCGCTGCTGAGCCTGATCGTGACGCTCTGCGCGCTCGGCGTCTACGCGCTCGCCCAGGTCGGCCTGGCCCGCTACTTCTGGCGGCTGGGCCGGTTCAACCCGCTCTGGCACGGCGTCGTGCCGGCCCTGGCACTCGCCGCTATCGTCTACCTGTTCGTCAAGAACGTGTCGCCGCAGCCGATGTACCCGTCGAACCTGGCGATCTGGCTCGCGGTCGGCTGGGCCGCGGCCGGGGTCCTCGTCGTCGCCTGGCTCACGATGTTCAGGCCCGGCCGGCTCGCCAGGACGGCCGCGATCATCGGCGAGGGCGGCACGCCCGAGGAGTCCGGCTTGCTCGGGAGCTAGGCGTGTCCCAGTCGGCCGGTCCTGCGCGCAGCGGCGGAAGGCCGGTCCCGCGCAGCGGCGGAAGGAACTGACATGGCGGATCGGCGCGTCGTCATCGTGACCGGCTCGACCAGCGGGATCGGGTGGGCAATCGCCCGCCGGTGCATCGACTCGGGCTGGGCCACCGTCGTCAACTCCCGCGCGAGCGCCGACACTGGGCGCCAGCTCGTGGCCGGGATCGAGCACGCGACCTACGTCCAGGGCGACGTGTCACAGGAGGCGGACTGCGCGGCCATCGTGGCGGCCGCCGTCGAGCGGTGGGGCCGCGTCGACGCGCTCGTCAACAACGCCGCGACCACCGCGCTGATCCCGCACGAGGACGTCGCGGCCGTCGACGCCGCGCTGTGGCGCCAGATCCTGGACGTCAACATCGTCGGTCCGTGGCAGATGATCTCGGCCGCGTTGCCCGCGCTGCGGCAGGCTCGTCCCGGTGCGATCGTCAACGTCGCCTCGGTCGCCGGCCTTCGCCCGCTGGGCAGCAGCGTGCCTTATGCGGTGTCCAAGGCCGGGCTCATCCACATGACCACGCTGCTGGCCAAGGCACTCGGCCCGGACGTGCTGGTCAACGCCATCGCCCCCGGCTTGATCGACACGCCGTGGACGGCCGACTGGGAGCAGGTCAGGGAGGTCGTCAGGCAGCAGGCACCTCTGCGGCGGTCCGGTCAGCCTGAGGACGTCGCGCAGGTGTGCGACTGGCTGCTGAACGCCAGGTACGTCACCGGCGAGTGCGTGTCCGTCGACGGCGGACTGCGTCTCGTGACGTGACACCGGGCTCCGGGCCACGCCGCATAGCCACCGTCGGCACCCGCCGGCGGGCGATGAGGCGGCTCCGCCGGCGTGCCGGGTGCCTCTGCTGAGGTCCCCGATTGCCGTTCAGTCGACTCCGCGGCTACGGGCCGCTGCTATGGCGGTTTTCGCGCCTGACCGTCGTCAGCCCGAAGATGCTCATCCCGCTGACGCGCAGGACCGGCGCGTCCTGGCCGGCCGACTCGCCGCTGTCGGGAGGAACCTCCCGGCCGCCGAACAGCGCCCAGCCGTCGTCGACCACGTGCATCTCGGGGGGAACGGTAATCCTCGTCGTACCGAAGACGGTGACCACCCTGATGCTGACCCCTTCGGCGGCCAGCGTCGCATGCCGCAGGTCGAGGTCGGTGTCGCCGAACACGCTGACCGCCTCCATCGCGGCGGGAACCTGCCAGCGGCCCTTCCGCGACACCCCGCTGAAGACGGAAACGATCCGGGTTCCCCGGCCCGCACGCGCGGAGCGAACCGCGGGCGGACCGGGCACCTCGGCGGGCCCCGGTCCGAGCGCGGCGACCGCGCCAGGCAGATCGCGGACGAGCGGCACGATGTCGGCGTGCGTCTTCGCCGCGAAGATCGCGTCGAGCCGCGCCGAGTGCTCCTCGGCGGTCAGGCGCCCCTCGGCGAGCGCGGTGCCGAGGACCGACGCGGCCCGGTCCCGGTCGGCGTCCGAGATGCGCATCCCGGCGACTTCGCCCGGGTCGTGGGGAACCATCTGCCTATTGTGGTCCTTCCGCGGCCGCGGTATCTCCGGCGGCGGTGGTCACTTCCGCGGTGTCACGGTTGGCGCCGGCTGGCCCTGACCGGGCAACGCCCTAACTGCCGTAGACGGCCCGCACGTAGGCCTCGCTGCGGTCCGAGCCCACGATGCCCGGGCCCATCTTGTTCATCATGTACGAGATCGTCATGCGGCGGCCGAGGTCCATGATGATCACCGAGCCGCCCCAGCCGCCCCAGAAGCAGATCCGCTCGTCCGGCAGGTACGGGATCGTCTCGTTCGGCAGGCCGTAACCGATGCCGAACCGCAGCGGCACCCCGAGCACCAGGTCGACGCCGCTGGCCTGCTCGTCGAAGATCAGGTCGATCGTCTCGGGGCCGAGCAGGCGAATGCCGTCCACCTCCCCGCCCAGCGAGATGACCGACAGGATGCGACCCACCGAGCGCGCGTTCCCGTGCCCGTTGCAGGCGCCCATGTCGGCGTGCCGCCAACCCGGGGTGTTGGCGGCCGCGGCGTCGGCAACCGGGCCGGTGAAGGTCTTGAACGCCGGGCTCTGCGGGTCGATGGAGTCCATGTCGAACGGCAGGGGCGGCGGCGGGACCACGTCCGCGATGCGGTCCCAGTCGCGTTCCAGCGCGCCGATCTGGAAGTCGGCGCCGAGCGGGCCGGCGACCTCCTCGGCGACGAACCGCTTGAGCGACTTCCCCGTGATCCTGCGGACGATCTCGCCGACCATGTGCCCCTGGTTGAGCGCGTGGTATCCCGACGCGGTCCCCGGCTCCCACCACGGGGCCTGGCTCGCGAGCTGCGCGGTGGACTTGTCCCAGTCGTACATGTCGCGGGTGACAAACGGCTGCTCCCAGCCCGACACCCCCGAGGTATGCGCGAGAAGGTGCCTGACCTCGATGTCCTGCTTGCCGCTGGCCGCGTACTCCGGCCAGTACCTGGCGATCGGCGCGTACACGTCGAGCTGGCCGCGGTCCGCGAGCATCAGGGCGGCCAGGTTCGTCACCGTCTTCGTCGACGACCAGACGTTGGTGATGGTGTCCTTCGTCCACGGCGTCGTCCTGGCCTCGTCGCGGTAGCCGCCCCACATGTCGGCGACCGTATGGCCCCCGACGTTGATCGCGATGCAGGCTCCGAGCTCGTCGCCGGACGCGAGCTTGTCCGCCAGCGCGGCCTTCACCGGCTCGAACCGCTCGCTGCACGTGCCCTGGACCTCGACCGCGCTCATCGGCGCGCCTCCGGCACGACGCCCATGTCCGCTCCTTACGGTGACCGCTGGTTCCCGCGGGTCGCAGCGAGTCGGTCGATGCTGGGGGGTTGAGTCAGTGTAAGTGCCCGGATGGGCGCCGCCAAGAGCCCGTTCCGGCCGACCCGGGCCGTCCCGGGCCGGCGCGGGTCCGGCCTTGCCCGTGGGCGCCGGCCGGTGCGATCCTGCAGACGTCGACGGCGCAAACGGGACAGGACGCACCATGAACGCAACCTTCGCAGGAACCGCGGGCACCGGCCAGGCCGGGCCCGTTGACGTGATGATCGTCGGCGCGGGCCTGTCCGGCATCGGCGCCGCCTGCCGTCTGCAGACGCTCGCCCCCGAAGTCTCGTACGCGATCGTCGAGGCGCGCTCGGTCAGCGGCGGCACCTGGGAGTTGTTCAAGTTCCCGGGCGTCAGGTCCGACTCCGACATGTTCACGCTGGGGTTCCCGTTCCGGCCATGGAAGGAGCCGGAGGCGATCGCCGGCGGCGGCGAGATCCTGCGCTACCTGCGCGACACGGCCGCCGAGTACGGGATCGACGAGCAGGTCAGCTACCGCAGCCGGGTCCTGCGCGCCGACTGGTCCGGAGCGGATGAGCGCTGGACCGTGACGCTCGAGCACGCGGGCACCGGTGCCCGCACCACGCGGACCTGCGGCTTCATCTACCTGTGCTCGGGCTACTACCGGTACGACGAGGGCTACACGCCGACCTGGCCCGGCCAGGAGGAGTTCGCCGGTGCGCTCGTGCACCCGCAGCACTGGCCGGACGTCCTCGACGTCGCCGGCCAGCGGGTCGTCGTGATCGGCAGCGGCGCCACCGCCGTCACCATGGTCCCCGCGCTCGCCGACGCCGGCGCCTCGGTGACCATGCTCCAGCGGTCGCCGTCGTACATCCTGTCGCTGCCCGGCCAGGATCCCCTCGCCGACCTGCTGCGCAAGATCCTGCCCGCGCGCCGCGCCTATGCGGCGGTGCGCTGGAAGAACGCGCGGATCGGGACGGCGATCTACAACCTGTGCCGCAAGTACCCGGCGCGGGCGCGGGAGGTGCTCCGCAAGGGCGCCGTCAAGCGACTGCCCCCCGGCTATGACGTCGACACGCACTTCAGGCCGGCCTACGAGCCGTGGGACCAGCGGATGTGCCTGGTGCCTGACGGCGACTTCTTCGCGGCGATCAAGTCCGGCCAGGCCGATGTCGTGACCGACCAGATCGAGGCGTTCACCAGGGACGGCATCCGGCTGCGCTCAGGCGGGCACCTCGACGCGGACGTGGTCATCACCGCGACCGGGCTGAACCTGCTGCCGCTCGGCGGGATCGACCTGACCGTGGACGGGGCGGCGGTCAGCCTCCCGCAGCGCGTCGCCTACAAGGGCATGATGCTGGACGCGGTCCCGAACCTGGCCTTCGCGCTCGGGTACACCAACGCCTCGTGGACACTCAAGGTCGACCTGGTCTCGTGCCATGTCGCCCGCATTCTGGCCCACATGAAGCGCGTCGGCTACGCGGTCGTCACCCCCCGGCTGCCTGCCGGGCAGATGCCCACCACGCCGTTCATCGAGATGACGTCCGGCTACTTCGAGCGTTCGCGGCACACCCTGCCGCGCCAGGGCGACCGGGCGCCCTGGAAGCTGCGGCAGCACTACTTCAAGGACGCCGAGTTGTTCCGCGAGCCCGTCGATGCGAAGGAACTTGAGTACCGCCGGGCCGGGGCACTGGCCCGCTCGGGGACCTGAGCGGCCGCGGTGGTCGTCGTACCCTACGAGCGCCCGGTTCGCGCGGCGGTCATCGGCCTTGGCCGGATCTATGACCTGAACGTCCTCGGCTACCGCGGCAACCCCGACGTCGAGGTCGTGGCGCTGGTCGACCCGAGCGCGGAGCGTCGCGTGCAGCGCCAGGCGGACTGGCCGGACGCGGCGACGTTCGCCTCGGCCGCCGACCTCGCGGCGAGCGGCATCGAGGTCGACGCGGCCGAGGTCCTGCTGCCGATCCCGCTGCACGCCGACGCGGTGGCGGAGATGCTCGGCTGGGGCTGGCACGTCAACCTGCAGAAGCCCATGTGCAACGACCTGCTCGACGCGCAGCGGATGCTGGACGCGGCGAAGGCCAGCGGCCGGGTCCTGCGCGTGATGGAGAACTACGTCTTCTACGAGCCGCTGCGCAGGCTCAAGGCCGCCGCCGAGTCGGGGGAGATCGGCGAGGTGGCCGGCTACCACATGAAGATGGTCGGAACCGGCCGCGGCGGCTGGGACGTGCCGTGGAGCAGCTTCGAGTGGCAGCTCGAACAGATCAGGCGCGGCCGGGGGATCCTGGTGTTCGACGACGGCTGGCACAAGCTTGCGACCGCCATCTGGCTCTTCGGCCCGGTCGCCGAGGTCCGGGCCTGGATCGGCACCACCTCGTTCGGATCGGGCATCGACCTGGACGCGCCGGCCATGATCGCATGGAAGCACGACAGCGGCGTGCGCGGCGTCTGGGACATCACCCTGGCGCCCGACATGTACCTGCGCTCGGACTACTACACCAACGACGAGCGCTGGGAGATCACCGGCAGCAAGGGCTACGCGCGAGTCAATCGCTGCACCGGCCGTGGCATCCAGCAGCCCAGCCTGGAGATCTACGCCGACGGCGAGATGCGCGGCTACCACGCGCTCGACGACGACTGGGCGAGCAGCTTCCGCGACTCAGGGCGGTACTGGCTGCGCTGGCTGCATACCGGCTCCGGCCCGCTGCTGTGGAGCGGCGAGGAAGCCGTCGACGTGCTCAGGTTCGCGCTGGCCGCGTACGCGAGCAGCTCAGCGGGCGGTACTGGCGTGAACCCACATGAGCTCGCCTAGCGATCAAGGCGCATAATGCCGTGTCGTTCTGGTCCCTGACACGTTGCGCCCGATTATCTGGTCCCCGGAGGACAGCCCGCTAGCTAGCTACTGGCCGCTTGAACGGCGGTTCACCGCTGGACGGCGCGGAAGCCGACGAGATGATCGGCTTCGTCGAGCGCGACGTGCCACGGGTAAGTGCTGATGCGGTCGCCGCCGGTCCGGGGCGGGTGCGGTTCGAAAGCGCCGGGACCAAGCATGATCCGCACTCCTTCGCCGCGGAGCGACTCGACGCTGCGGCGGAACGGGACACGGCTGGCCAGTGCCGTGTTGACGAAGGGAAGTACCACGATCGGGAGATCCAGGCCGGTGAACTCCGCGAGCACGCCCAGGGCGTAGGTGTCGCTGATGCCTTGCGCCCACTTGTTGATCGTGTTGTAGGTGGCCGGGGCCACCACGACCGCATCGGGTACCTGCGACCTGGGCGCTCCCAGGTCGCCGTACTGGCTCTTGACCGGGATGCCGGTCTGTCTCTCCACTGCGGCCTCGTCGAAGAATCCCAGGGCCGCTGGGGTGGCGATGACCTGCACTTTCCAACCCCGTTCAAGAGCGAGCGCGACGAAGGTGCCGATTGCCGTCGCAGGGCCGGCGCCGCATACGATCACAGACAGGACGCGACCGCGTTCCTCGGTCACCGGGATACTCCGATCCGG
>DASPZH010000191.1:0-3743 GCA_035636335.1 Streptosporangiaceae bacterium | reverse complement strand
CACCATGGTCGGCTACGGGCTCGGCTCGACCATCGGCAACGTTGACAAGTACCTGCTGCCGATCGTCGCGGTCATCGTCGTGATCTCGTTGCTGCCGATCGGCATCGAGTTCTTCCGCACCAGGAAGTCGGCCCACGGCCGGCCGGCCAGGGAGGAAGGCCAGGACGGACAGCGCCCGGCCAGACCGCCGCACAGGCGGCCAACCTCGGGCTGAGCGCGTCTGCCGGACTCCCCGGCCCGGCGAGCCGGCGGCGTCAGGCCCGTTTGCCGGGGACCTTCTGGGTGTCCTTGTGCACCTTGCGGGTGATCTTGTTGCCGAGCCAGACCAGGGGGTCGTACTTGCGGCCGACAACCCGCTCCTTGAGCGGTATCAGCGCGTTGTCGGTGATGTGGATATTCTCCGGGCAGACCTCGGTGCAGCACTTGGTGATGTTGCACAACCCGAGGCCGAACTCGTCCTGCGCGATCTCGCGCCGGTCGGCGGTGTCGGCCGGGTGCATCTCGAGCTCGGCGATCCGCATCAGGAACCGCGGCCCGGCGTAGGTCGGCATGTTCTCCTCGTGGTCACGGATCACGTGGCAGACGTCCTGGCACAGGAAGCACTCGATGCACTTGCGGAACTCCTGCGACCGCTCGACGTCCACCTGCTGCATCCGGAACTCGCCGAGCCCGACGGCGGGGTCGGGCGTGAACGACGGTATCTCGCGCGCCCGGTCGAAGTTGAACGACACGTCGGTGACCAGGTCCCTGATCACCGGGAATGTCCGCATCGGCGTGAGCGTGATCGTCTCGTCCGGCTCGAACAGCGACATCCGCGTCATGCACGCCAGCCGCGGGCGGCCGTTGATCTCCATCGAGCAGGAGCCGCACTTGCCCGCCTTGCAGTTCCACCGGACGGCCAGGTCCCCGGCCTGGGTCGCCTGCAGCCGGTGCAGCACGTCGAGCACGACCTCGCCCTCGTTGGCCTCGACCTCATAGTCGACGAGGTCGCCCTGCCCGGCGTCGCCCCGCCAGACCCTTAGCTTCACCTTCTGGCCCATCAGTGCGTCTCCTCGCCTGCGGCTGCCGTCTCCTGCGCTGACTCCGGCGGCAGTTCCTCCTCGGTCAGGTACTTCTTGAGCTCGGCCCGGTCGAACAGCTCGATCAGGTCCTCGCGCATCGGCGGCATCGGCTGCTTCTTCAGCGCGATCCGCCCGCCGTTCGGTTCGCCGTTCGGTGCGGCGTCCAGCGAGCAGATCAGGTTGACCTTGCGCCACTCGGGCGACATGCCCGGATGGTCCTCGCGGGTGTGCCCGCCGCGGCTCTCCTGCCGCTCCAGCGCCGCCAGTGCCACGCACTCGGCGATCAGCATGATGTTGCGCAGGTCGAGCGCCAGGTGCCAGCCGGGGTTGTAGGCGGAGCCGCCCTCGGCGCGGACAACCGCGGCCCGCTCACGCAGCTTCTCGAGCTCGGAGAGTGCCGTCTTGATCTCCGCTTCTTTGCGGATGATGCCGACCAGGTCCGACATCGTCTGCTGGACCTCGGCGTGCACCGTGTACGGGTTCTCGCCGACCGCGCGCTCGAACGGGGCCATCGCCTCGGCGCGGGCCGCCTCGACCGCGCCGTCGCCCGGCACCGGCCGTTTGTCGCCGAGCGCGGTCACGTACTCGGCCGCGCCCGTCCCGGCCCGGCGGCCGAACACCAGCAGGTCGGACAGCGAGTTGCCGCCGAGCCGGTTCGACCCGTGCATGCCGCCGGTCACCTCGCCGGCCGCGAACAGGCCGGGGACGCGCGACTCGCCGGTGTCGGCGTCCACCTCGACGCCGCCCATCACGTAGTGCTGGGCCGGGCCGACCTCCATCGGCTCCTTGGTGATGTCGACGTCGGCCAGCTCCTTGAACTGGTGGTACATCGACGGCAGCTTGCGCAGGATCTCCTCGGCCGGCCG
Source organism: Streptosporangiaceae bacterium (assembly GCA_035636335.1). GTDB lineage: Bacteria > Actinomycetota > Actinomycetes > Streptosporangiales > Streptosporangiaceae > Chersky-822. The sequence continues at coordinate 1,816 of DASPZH010000191.1, read as the reverse complement.
CCGCGAGGCGATGTCGAGGAACACCCCGCCGTGCGGCGATCCGCGGCCCGCCTTCACCTCGGAGTTGATGGCGCGCGCGACCTCGTCGCGCGGCAGCAGCTCGGGCGGGCGCCGGTTGTGGTCGGGGTCGGTGTACCAGCGGTCGGCCTCCTCCTCGGTCTCCGCGTACTGCGCGCGGAACACCTCGGGGACGTAGTTGAACATGAACCGCTTGCCCTCGGAGTTCCGCAGCACCCCGCCGTCGCCGCGCACGGACTCGGTGACCAGCAGCCCGGCCACCGAGATCGGCCACACCATGTGGGTGGGGTGGAACTGCACGAACTCCATGTTCAGCAGCGTCGCGCCGGCCAGCAGCGCGAGCGCGTGCCCGTCGCCGGTGTACTCCCACGAGTTCGAGGTGACCTTGAAGGTCTTGCCGATGCCGCCGGTCGCGAGCACGACGGCCGGCGCCTCGAACACGACGAACCGGCCGGTCTCGCGGATGTACCCGAACGCGCCAGCAATCGTGCCACCGTCCGTGAGCAGCCGGGTGATCGTGGTCTCGGCGAAGACCTTGATCATGGCTTCCGGGTCACCGTGGCGGCGCGCGTCCTCCTGCTGGAGCGCCACCACCTTCTGCTGCAGCGTGCGGATCATCTCCAGGCCGGTGCGGTCGCCGACGTGGGCCAGCCTGGGGTACTCGTGGCCGCCGAAGTTGCGCTGGCTGATCTTGCCGTCCGGGGTGCGGTCGAACACCGCGCCCCAGGCCTCGAGCTCCCAGACTCGCTCCGGGGACTCCTTGGCGTGCAGTTCGGCCATCCGCCAGTTGTTCATGAACTTGCCGCCGCGCAAGGTGTCACGGAAGTGCACCATCCAGTTGTCGCGCGGGTTGACGTTCCCCATCGCCGCGGCGGCGCCGCCCTCGGCCATGACCGTGTGCGCCTTGCCGAACAGCGACTTGGAGATGACCGCCGTCCGCTTGCCCGCCAGGCGGGCCTCGATCGCGGCCCGCAGCCCCGAGCCGCCGGCGCCGATCACCACGACGTCGTAGGGGAGTCTTTCGATGTCAGCCATGACAGGTTCGGCACCTTCTGCCTTGTATCTAGAAGAACCTTGGGTCGTGGAGCGCTCCGCTGGCCACCAGGCGGATGTACAGGTCGGTCAGGAGCACGAAGCCCAGCGAGATCCAGGCGAGTTGCATGTGCTTGCCGTTCAGCCGCGAGACGAGGGTCCACGCCTTGTACCTGACCGGGTGCTTGGAGAAGTGCTTGAGCCTGCCGCCGGTCACGTGCCGGCACGCGTGGCAGGACAGCGAGTACAGCCACAGCAGCGTCGCGTTCACGACCAGGACTAGCGTGCCCAGGCCCACGTGCCCCCACTGGCCCGCGTGGTCACGGAACGCCAGCACGGCGTCGATCGACAGGATGACGTTGAAGATCAGCGCGACGTAGAAGAAATAGCGGTGCGTGTTCTGCAGGATCAGCGGCAGCCGGGTCTCGCCGGTGTACTTAGCGTGCGGCTCGCGGACGGCGCAGGCCGCCGGGGCCTGCCAGAACGCCCGGTAGTAGGCCTTGCGGTAGTAGTAGCAGGTGAACCGGAAGCCCATCGGGCCCCAGATGACGATGATCGCCGGGGTCAGAGCGGACACCCAGGGGATCCAGTGGAATCCCGACCCGGCCGTGCACGTCGTCACCAGGCACGGCGAGTACAGCGGCGAGATGTACGGCGCCCAGAAGTAGTCGACGTTGACCAGCGACGCCCAGGTCAGGTAGATCACCACGACGCCCAGGCCGATGGCGTTGACGGCCGGCTGGCGCCACCACTGGTCATGGCGCAG
>DASPZH010000190.1:0-6044 GCA_035636335.1 Streptosporangiaceae bacterium | reverse complement strand
CTCTTCGGCGACTACACGGTGCAGGACGGCACCTGGATCCCCAAATGGCGCAAGGTCTAGCCCCCGCACGATCTCATGATCATGGGACAGCGCTGAGAAAAGCCGGCCTGGAGGAGGCAGAAGAGCTCTGCGCCGGAGGTTGGCGACCCGCGGTGACCCCTCGGTGACCCCGGGGTCAGGCGCCGGCGCCGCACGTGAACATCGTTGCCGCATCGATGTTCGCCTGGGCGGTTCAGCGGTGACATCGATGTGGCAGCGCTGTTCGCCGGCGAACATCGGAGCCACATCGATGTTCGCGGCGGGGGGCTGAGAGGAACATCGATGTGGCAGCGATGTTCCGGGCGGGGGCTCGGGTAGCTGTGCCGCAGCGATGTTCCGGCGGGCCGGGCTGGGCGCTCAGGGTTCGTGCCGGGGCGGCGCGGCGCTGGCGACCCGCAGCGCCTCGATCGAGTCGTGGTGCAGCCGGTCGGCGGGCACCCGCCGTGCCAGCGCCCGCACGGTCGCACTGATCATCGCGGCCGGACCGGCGATGTAGACATCGCAGTCGCGGAACGAGGGGTGCGTCCTGACCACGTCGGGCAGCCGGCCGACCCGGCCGTCGCCGTCGAGCTCGTGCTCGGTGACCTGGACCACGGTGAGCGAGGGGTAGGCCAGCCGCAGCGTTTCCAGGTCCCGCAGGTCGTACAGGTCGGGGCCGCCCCGGCCCCCGACGTAGAGCGTGATCGACCGCCGCCTGCCCGGCCGCGCGGCCCCGACCACCGCCTCGGTGATCGCCTTCACCGGAGCCAGCCCGGTGCCGCCCGCGACGCAGACCAGGTCGGCGGCCGGGTCCGCGGGCACCCGCTGCTCGCCGCGGGCCGCGCCGAGCAGCACGGTGTCACCCGCGACGCAATGGCTGACCAGGGCGGTGCTCACCATTCCGCCGGGAACCGCGCGGACATGCAGATCGATCAGCCCGTTCTCGCGCGGCGCGTTCGCGATCGAGTAGTCGCGCCAGATCCTCGGCCAGCGTGGCGCCTGCACCGCGACGTGCTGGCCGGGCTCGTAGCTCAGCGGCCCGTCCGGCCTGATCGTGAGCACGGCGACGGTCTCGGTCCGCCGGTCGTGCTGCACGATCTCGCCGGTCCACCACGCCGGCCGGGACCTCGCGTCGGCGTCGGCGGCATCGCTCATCACCGCGGCGAAGTAGCCGAGCCCCGACCGCCAGGCGACCGCGGTCTCGGCCGTCCAGGCCGGGCCGGCCAGATGCTCGGCCATCGCGAACAGCGCGTCGAAGAAAGGCTGGTAGTGCTTCCGGCTCACGCCGAACTTGCGGTGGTCCGTGGCGATCCGGCCGAGTGCCTGCGTCGTGGCGTGCTCGTCGTCCAGGTTCTGGACCAGCGCGGTCAGCATCCGGAGGACCGCTGCGCGAGTTTGCGTCATCTCGTAGGGGAAGAGCCCGCGCAGGCCGGGATTGTCGGCGAACAGCCGGGCGTAGAGGTACTCCATCGCCACGCCGGGATCGCGGGACAGCCGGCCGAGCAGGTCCTTGACCAGCCGGCGGTCGAAGCCGGCGTCGACGTCCAAGGGCTGCGCCGCCTGCCTGCCGAGCCGCGCCGAGCTCTCGGTTCGGGCGAACTGGCGCGGCACGGCCGGTCCGGCGAAGGCCGAGCCAGCCGAGGCAGGGGGAAGGCCCGACTCAGGTTCCCGGTCCCGCGCGCTGCTCACGACATGCAGTCTCGCAGCCACAACCGGTATCTACCACTGATTCCCGACAAGGCCCGACCACGGGCGCCGCAGGCGAATGATCACTTCGTGTTGTCAATCATGTGCTCTACGTAACAAGAACGAACCGGCCCGGGTAGCCCTGGGCTGAAATAGTCGTGGCTCGGCTGATCTACGATGTTGCGGTGGCTGAATCCCGATACCTGCGTTACCCGAACGTTCGCGGGGACCTGCTCGCGTTCGTGGCCGATGACGATGTCTGGCTGGCTCCCGCCGGCGGCGGCCGGGCCTGGCGGATCTCCGCCGACCGGGCGCGGGCCGAGGGGCCAAGACTGTCAGCCGACGGCAGCCTGGTCGCCTGGACAAGCTGGCGCGACGGCCCGCCGGAGATCTACCTGGCCGGCACCGGCGGTGACGGCGCGGCGCGGGTGAGCTACTGGTCGAACTCGACGACCAGGCTGCGGGGCTGGACCCCGGACCTCGACATCCTGGCCACGACCTCAGCGGACCAGCCGTTCAGCCACTACACCTGGGCGTACGCGATTCCGGTTGCCGACGGCCACGGCCGCTTCGCCGAGCACCGCAGGCTGCCGTACGGGCCGGTCGGCGACCTGGCGGTAGCCGGCCACGCCGTCGCGCTGCTGACCGCGAGCTACCAGGAGCCGGCGTTCTGGAAGCGATACCGCGGCGGCACGTCAGGCCGCCTCTGGGTCACCCAGCCCGACGCCGCCGGCGATGGGGCACGGCCGGGATTCCGCCGGATGCTCGCCGACCTGGCCGGGCAGTTCCACGGCCCGATGCTGGTCGGCGGCCGGCTGGCGTTCATCAGCGACTTCGAGGGCACCGGGAACGTGTACTCGTGCGCGCTCGACGGCACCGACCTGCGCCGGCACACCGACCACGACGGGATGTACGCGCGCAACGCCAGCACCGACGGCACCAGGATCGTCTACCAGAACGCCGGCGACATCTGGATGCTCGCCGACCTCGGCGCCGACAGCGAGCCGGTCAGGCTGGAGCTCAGCCTCGGCTCGCCGCCGTCGGGGCGCGCGCCCAAGCTGATCTCCGGCGACGACCATCTCGACGACCTGAGCTGCGACGCCACCGGCCAGGCGAGCGCGGTCCAGGTCCGCGGCACCGTGCACTGGCTCACCCACCGCGAGGGCCCGGCCAGGGCACTTTCGGTGATTCCCGGCCCGGCCGCCCGGCTGCCCCGGGTGCTCGGCGACACCGGCCAGGTGCTCTGGGTCGTCGACGCCGACGGCGCCGACGCGCTTGAGATCGCCCCGGCCGCCGGCACCGCGCCCGGTGAGGCGCCGCGCAGGCTGGCCGCGGGTGAACTCGGCTGGGTCGCCGACATCGCCGCCGCCCCCGACGGCGCGGTCGTGGCCGCCGCCGCCAGGGACGGCAGGCTGCTGCTTGTCAACGTGAGCTCCGGCGAGGTCAGCGAGCTGGCGAGGTCGGACAACGGCCCGATCAGCGGTCTGGCCTTCGCGCCGGACTCCGCCTGGCTGGCCTGGTCGCAGCCCGGGCCCGCGGACCTGTGCATGCTCCGCCTGGCACGACTCGCCGACCGGCAGGTCACCGACGTCACCGACGGCCGGTTCGTCGACACCGATCCGGCGTTCACCGCTGACGGACTCTACCTCGCGTTCTTGTCCAAGCGGAATTTCGACCCCGTCTACGACGCGCATGTGTTCGACCTGAGCTTCCCCTATGGCAGCCGCCCCTACCTGCTGACGCTGGCGGCGGGCACGCCGTCGCCGTTCGGCCCGCTCGTCGGCGGCCGCCCGGTCGGGTCGCCCAAGGACGACGACCACGACAAGGCCGGGGCCAAGGACGCCGGGGGCAAGGACAGCGCAGGCAAGGACGCGGGGGGCGACGACGGCGGCGAGGACGGCGGCGGCGAGGACACGGCCGGTCAGGACTCCGCCGGCCGGGACGGCAGTGAGACGGAGAAGGTCAAGCCGGGCGGCAAGGACGCCGCCAAGGCCAAGCCCGTGGCCGTCGACCTGGACGGGCTCAGCGCCAGGATCGTCCAGGTCCCGGTTCCCGAGTCGAAGTACAGCTCGTTGCGGCCGGTCGAGGGCGGGCTCGCCTGGCTGAGGCAGCCGCTCGCTGGCAATCTCGGCGAGGGCGGCGCGCGGCTGGATGACGACAACCCGCGGCCCGCCCTGGAGTGCTTTGAGATCAAGCGGTCCAAGTGCACCGAACTGGCCGACGAGGTCAACTGGTTCCAGGCCAGCGGCGACGGCACCAGGCTGGTGGTCAGGGATCGCGGTCAGCTCTACGTTGTCCCTGCCAATCGCAAGGCCGACTCGGACAGCACCGACGACCGGGTCAGTGTCGACCTCGCCAGGGCCAGGTTCATGGCCGATCCCGCCGCGCTCTGGCGTGCGGCCTATGCGGAGGCCGGCCGGGCGATGCGGCACGAGTTCTGGATCCCGGACATGGCCGAGGTCGACTGGGACGGCGTGCTGGCCGCGTACGAGCCGCTGCTGGACCGGATCGCCACGGCCGACGACTTCGCCGACGTGCTGCACGAGGCCGTCGCCGAGCTGGGCAGCTCGCACGCCTACATCAGGCCCGCCGGCGGATCGGACGGCACCGGGCACGTGGCTGGCCTGCTCGGCGCCGACCTGGAGCCTGGCGAGGACGGCTGGCGTGTGGCCAGAGTCGTGCCGGGGGAGTCGTCGGACCCGCGGGCCAGGTCGCCGCTCGCCGCGCCGGGCACCGAAATCAGCCCCGGCGACCTGCTCGTTGCCGTCGACGGCCAGCCGGTCGAGGCGGCGAAGGGGCCCGGCCCGCTGCTCGTCGGGGCGGCCGGCAAGCCGGTCGAGCTGACGTTCGTGCGGCCAGGCGATGACAGGCCGCGGCGCTCGGTCGTGATCCCGCTCGCCGACGACGAGCGGCTGCGCTACCAGGACTGGGTCGCGGGCCGGCGCCGCCGGGTCCGCGAGCTCAGCGGCGGCCGGGCCGGCTACCTGCACGTGCCGGACATGGTCAGCGAGGGCTGGTCGGACTTCCACCGCGACCTGCGCGGCGAGATGGAGAACGAGGCCCTGATCATCGATGTCCGCGCCAACAGCGGCGGGCACACCTCGCAGCTCGTCGTCGAGAAGCTGGCCAGGCGGGTCATCGGGTGGGACACGGTCCGGTACGCCAGGGCGGAGAGCTACCCCTCACAGGCGCCGCGCGGGCCGGTGGTCGCGATCGCCGACGAGTGGGCCGGCTCCGACGGAGACATCGTCACCGCCGCGATCCGGATACTGAACATCGGCACGGTCGTCGGCGCGCGCACCTGGGGCGGCGTGATCGGCATCTTCGGCTGGCACCAGCTCGTCGACGGTACGTCGATGACGATGCCGAAGGCCTCGTTCTGGTTCAGCGAGTTCGGCTGGGGGGTGGAGAACTACGGTGTCGACCCCGACGTCGAGGTCATCATGTCGCCCGACGACTGGGCGTCGGGGACCGACGTCCAGCTCGACCGCGCCGTCCGGCTGGCCATGGACGCACTGGCCGGCCGCCCGGCCGCCGCCCCGCCGAGCACCGCCGACCGCCCGTCGCGCCGCCGCCCGGCCCTCCCGCCGCGTCCCGCGGCGGGAGGGGCGGCCGGAGGGGCGGGCGGAGGGTAAGCAAAGCCGCCGGCCTAGAACGGGGCGTTGTAGTTCGCGAGCCAGTGGATCTTCAGCCAGACCATGGCACTCGACCACGCTCCGGTGACCTCAAGCAGGCCGACCGCGATCAGCAGCAGCCCGCCGATCCTGGTGATCAGCCTGGCATGCCGCCGCGCGAAGCCGAACATGGTGACGCCGCGCTCGACCGCGAAGGCCACGACGAGGAACGGGACTCCGATGCCGAGGCCGTAGATGAAAGCGAGCAGTCCGCCCCTGGCCGCGGTGCCCGTCGTCGCGCTGAGCGTCAGCACGGCCGCCAGGGTGGGACCGGCACACGGGGTCCAGCCGATTCCGAACAGCACCCCGAGCAGCGGCGCGCTCGCCAGGCCGGCGCGCGGCCGCAGCGAGGGCTTGACGATGCGGCCGGAGAAGCCGAACCGCTCGAAGGCGCCGGCGAACAGCAGGCCGAGGCCGACAAGCAGGAAGCCGAGCACGCGCGACAGGACGTTCTCGTCGCCAAGCAGCGTCGCCCCGACACCGCCGACGGCGAGTCCTTCGAGCGCGAAGAGCGAGGAGAAGCCGAAGACGAACAGCGCGGCGCCGGTGAGGGCACGACGCCTGCTTGGGCCCGGCGGCGCGCGCGTGACGGCGGTGACCGCTACCGCCGTCGCGGCAGGGGTGCCGGACGAGCCGCCGGTCCGCGTTTCCGGCCCGACGCTCTCG
>DASPZH010000189.1:0-3279 GCA_035636335.1 Streptosporangiaceae bacterium | reverse complement strand
GTTCCACAAGACCCTGGAGCCCGGACTCCATCTGGTCATTCCGATGATCGACAGGGTCAAGGACCTGATCGACCTGCGCGAGCAGGTGGTCTCGTTCACCGGCCAGCGGGTGATCACCGCGGACAACGTGGTGGTGGCCATCGACACGGTGCTGTTCTTCCAGGTCACCGACCCTCGAGCGGCCGACTACGAAATCGTCAACTACATCCAGGCGATTGAGCAGTTGGCCGCGACGATGCTGCGGAGCGTGATCGGGAGCATGGACCTGGAGCAGACGCTGACGTCGCGGGACAAGATCAACACCCTGCTGCGCGGCGTGCTCGACGACGCCTCGGGCAAGTGGGGGATCCGGGTGACGCGAGTCGAGATCCGCTCGATCGACCCGCCCCAGTCGATCAAGGACGCGATGGAGAAGCAGCTCAGGGCCGAGCGCGAGAAGCGCGCCGCGATCCTGCACGCGGAGGGGGTGCAGCAGTCCCAGATCCTGACCGCCGACGGTGACAAGAAGGGCACGATCCTGCGGGCCGAAGGCGACAAGCAGTCGGCGATCCTGCGGGCCGAGGGCCAGGCGCAGGCGATCTCGACCGTGTTCCAGTCCATTCACGACGGCAACGCGGATCCGAAGCTGCTCGCCTACCAGTACCTGCAGACGCTGCCGCAGCTTGCCCAGGGCCAGGGGAACACCGTCTGGATGATCCCGAGCGAACTCACCGGCGCGCTGCGGATGCTCAGCTCGGCGTTCGGGAAGGCGGGCGAACCGGAAAGCGGCGACGGCCCGGCTTCGGACCGCATGGTCTACGCGCCCCGTGCTGGCCAGCACGCGGCAGGCGACCAGGAACCCGTCCTGATCCCGCCGGCGTTCACCGAGACCGAGATCAAGGACGCGTTCTTCGGCCCCGAGCACGGCCGACAGCCCGGGACATCAGGGCCTGAAGGCCAGGCCGGCGGTCAGCAGTAGGCCGAACGCCAGTTGCAGCTTTCCCGTCTGCCCGAGAACGGCGACCAGGCCGGGCCCGGTGACCTCGGAACGAATCTGCCTGATCGGCAGGATCGCCAGCGGCGCGGCGAGCAGCGTGAGCAGGGTCAGCGGGGCGACTGGCGCCAGCGCGGCGGCCACGGCGAACGGCGCCGACACGCATGAGGCGTAGAGCACCCGGGTGCGCTGGTCGCCGAGCAGCACGGCGAGCGTCCGCTTGCCCGCGGGTTCGTCGGTCGGGATGTCGCGCAGGTTGTTGACGACCAGCAGCGCGCAGGCGAGCAGGCCAACCGGCACCGACGCGGCGACCGCGAGCCAGGTCAGCCTGCCCATCTGGACATACGCGGTCCCGGCCACCGCCCCGACTCCGAAGAACGCGAACACGGAGACCTCGCCGAGTGCGCGGTAGCCGTACGGGCGGCTGCCCCCGGTGTAGAACCAGGCCGCGCCGATGGCGGCGGCGCCCAGCGCGATCAGCCACCAGGAGACGACGGCGGCGAGCACGAGGCCCGCTGCTCCGGCGGCCAGGAAGCTGCCGAACGCGGCGGCCAGCACCTGCCTCGGCGTTGCCAGGCCGGAGCCGACCAGCCGGACCGGGCCGACCCGCTGCTCGTCGGTCCCGCGGATCCCGTCGCTGTAGTCGTTGGCGTAGTTGACCCCGACCTGTAGCGCCAGCGCGACGACGAGCGCGAATCCGGCCCGCCACGCGACGAAGTCGCCGTACCCCGCGGCGACGCCCGAGCCGACCGCGACCGGGACCACGGCGGCGGGCAACGTCCGTGGCCTGGCGCCTGCCACCCAGTATCGTGCCGCCGTCACGACCCGTCCCGTCTGCCGCGTTATGGAGGGTCACAGACTAGCGGTGGCAGTAAGACCGATCCGACCGCCCCTCACGTCAGCGGCGGCTCAGGCCAGCGGCGGCTCAGGCCAGCGGCGGCTCAAGTCAGCGGCGGCTCAAGTCAGCGGCGGCAGCGCCTTGGCCGCGGCGGCGATGACCATCGCGATCTGGTCCGCACTGAGCTGGTTCTGGGCGGTGGCCTTGGACTGGCGCTTGAAGTACGTGCCGATGCGGCCGCCGTCCAACACGTCCACGCCCTTCACCTTCATGATCGTCCAGGAGATGCGCGGCCCGTACATGACCATCACGGGACGCACCCTGACCCGCAGCCCGAGTTCGGCCGCGACCAGCGCGGCGGCCTGCTTCGCCTCGTGTTTCGCATGGTCGAGCCGACCCGCCATGCTGGTGCTGCCGTGGTACAGCATCCCGTCGATGACGCGCAGCGGCAGCCGCTTGTCAAGCCGCTGGGAGTCGAGCGTGAAGACACCCGCCGGGCCGACGACGACGTGATCGATCACGTTCCTGGTCCCGGGGATGGTCCTGGCGTGCAGCGCCTGGTAGCCGGAGGCATGCAGGACCTTGAGCCGGCGCCTGGTTAGGCGCTGGGCCGAGGTTACCCGGGCCGATGCCGGCACTACCGCCGTCGTCTTGGACCGGTAGATGGAGTCGGCCGCGGCGTAGATGACGGCCGCGGTCAGGCCGTACCGCCAGCCAAACCCGATGCCGAAGCCGACGAACACGAGCAACGCCACGATTCCCCTGGTGACCCAGACCCGCAGCCGCGGGTCGGCCCGCCAATGCGGGTTGATGATCGGGCGGCCGACGAGCTGCTTGCCCCGGGCCGGCCGGGTGCCGGCATCCGGAGGCGCGGCGGCCTTCGGGGGCGCGGCGGCTTCCGGGGCGGACGTGGCCAGCGCGGAGGTCGCGGCGGCGGGCCCGCCGTGCGGCTCGCGGCTGTGACCGCGAGTCTCGGTGGCGCCATCGTCCGGGGTGGCCTGGCGGAGCAGTGCGCGCAAGCCTTTTCGTTCATCGGCCTGCTCAGCCGGCTGGCCAGGCGAGTCGGGCACGTCCGCGTTCACAACCTGAGCGTAACCGATTCCCTACCGGCTGAACATGCGAGTGCTGGCCGCGGGATGGCCGCCCGATCGGCCCGGGTGTCGACGGCCCCTAGCACGGGAATCGGCCAAGACAACCGTTCACGAGGGACCAGGCTTCCGCGGGTAGAAGACTGATGGAGACCGCTCTGGGCACGGACAGGCTAGGCGTCCTTCTCGCCGAACTCGATCTCTGCGACCTGCCGCCATTGCCAGGACCTTCCCGCCTGGACCTGGGCGACAAGGCTGAGCGATCTGATGGTGACAGGGAGGTCGGGAAGGCGCTCGCCGAGCGCGGCGATGACTGGCGCGGCCGGGCCGACGCCATTGCTGTAGGCAACCGAGATATGTGGTGTCCACGGATCGGCGTC
>DASPZH010000188.1:0-7456 GCA_035636335.1 Streptosporangiaceae bacterium | reverse complement strand
CCGTAGTTGGAGCCGAGTATCCGCTGGTCAGACTCGGCCAGGACGAGCGGCTCGAACGAAGCCGTCGCCCCGGTCGGCGGCAGCCCGACCAGCACGGCGGCGCCGCCGAGGCCGAGCATCCTGATCGCCTGCTCGGTGGTGCTCGTCAGGCCAATCGCATCGAAGGCGTAGTCCGCGCCGTCCGGCAGCAGGTCGCGCACCGCGGTTACCGGGGCCGCCGACGCCGCGTCGATCTCGTCGGTCGCGCCCAGCCTGGCCGCCAGCGCCGTCTTCTCCGCCCGCACATCCACGGCGATGATCCGGCCGGCTTCGGCCAGCCTGGCTCCCTGGACGACCGACAGGCCGACGCCGCCGCAGCCGATCACGACGACCGCGGCCCCGGGTTCGACCGCCGCCGTGTTGGTCACCGCGCCGACCCCGGTCGCGACGGCGCAGCCGACGAGAGCGACCACGTCGAGCGGCGCGTCCCGGCGGATCTTGATGGCGCCGGAGGCGGGCACGACGGCGTACTCGGCGAACGAGGACACGCCGAGGTAGTGGGCGATCCGGCGGCCGCCCGCCGACAGCCGCGAGGTTCCGTCGGACAGGACGCCACCGGGACCGACCACGGTCGCGGCGACCTGGCAGCGGGCCTCGCGGCCGGCCAGGCAGTAGCGGCACTGCCCGCACGGGGCGACCCAGGAGAGCACCACGTGGTCGCCTTCGGTCAGCCCGGTGACGCCCGGTCCCACCTCGACGACCCGGCCGGCGCCCTCGTGGCCCATGACCAGCGGCGCGGGCGGCCGCCAGTCGCCGAGCCGCACGTGCAGGTCGCTGTGGCAGACCCCGGCCGCCGCGATCTCCACCCTGACCTCGCCAGGCCCCGGCGGGTCGAGGTCCACGTCCGCGACCTCGACCGGCTCGGCCGGGCTGGTGAACACGACGGCTCGCACGGCTGTCCTCCGCTGGCGACCCATGGGGCCGGTAGGCAGGCGGCAAATGTAGCAGTTCGGCGCGAACCCGGGCGCGTATTGTCGGGCGGGTGGGCGCGGCACAGCGGGTAACGGTCGGAGGCATCCACCTGGCTTACGAGGTCAGCGGCAGCCAGGGGGGACCTCCGCTGGTGCTGCTGCACGCGCTCGGCGAGCGCGGCGCCGACTGGGCGCCGGTGCTCGACAGGTTCGCCGAGCACTTCCGCGTATTCGTTCCCGACCTGCGCGGGCACGGCGACAGCGACTGGCCGGGGGAGTACACCTTCCGGCTCATGCGCGATGACGTGCTCGGCTTCCTCGACCGGCTCGGGCTGGCCGGGGTCACGCTGGCCGGTCACTCGATGGGCGGCGCCGTCGCCTACCTGGTCGCGATGGAACGCCCGGACCTGGTCGAGCGCCTGATCGTAGAGGACGCCGCGCCGCCGTTCCCGCGCCGCCGGGCGCTCCCCGAGCGTCCCGACGGGCCGCTGGACTTCGACTGGGCGGTGGTACCGGCCATCGTCGGCCAGGTGAACGGGGGCGACCCCGAGGCCTGGGCGGGACTGGCCGCGATCACGGCGCCGACGCTGCTGATCGGCGGCGGGGCGGCCAGCCACATCCAGCAGGACCGGCTCGCCGAGGCCGCGGCCCGGATTCCGCGGTGTGACCTGGTGACGATTCCGGCCGGGCACCTCGTGCACGCGACCAGCCCAGCCCGGTTCGCCGACGCGGTGCTCGGCTGGCTCGGAATCGACGGCTCCGGCCGGCGCGGTCCGGCCGGAGCGGACGGGTCAGCCGGACGCGGGCCGGCCGGCGGCCTGCCGTGACGCGGCGGCCGGCGGCGAACCGGGCTGCGGCGCCCGGCGGAGCCTGAGCCAGACCCAGAGCAGCACGATCGGCACGACGAGCCCGCCGATGCCGTAGCTCGCGAACGCGGCCGGTCCGTCGATGTGGCCGACCAGCCAGCCGAAGTTCTGTCCGAAGAACCCGGTGACGAAGGTCAGCGGCAGGAACACCGTGGCCAGGATCGTGAGTTGCTCCATGGTGGCGTTCTGCTGGACGCTGACCTTCGTCTGCTCGACCGATATCACGGCAATGTTGGCCTCGAGCACGGTGCCGAGCAGATCCCGCTGGGCGGCGACCTCCTCGTCGACCAGCAGCACGTGATCCCTGACGTCGCGCAGGTACGGCTGCAACTCCGGCGCCGCGGCCCGCTCGATCGTGCCGGCCACGCCGAGCAGCGGGTGCACCGCGCGGTAGAAGTCGGTCACCTCGCGGCGGAGCGAGTAGATCCGCTCGGTCGGCGCGACGGTACCGGAGAACACCGTGGCCTCGATCTGGTCGATGTCGTGCTCCAGGCCGGCCACCACCGGCGCGTAGCCGTCCACCACCTGGTCCAGGATCGCCCAGAGCGCGGACGAGGTGCCCGCGGCCAGCAGTTCGGGCCGCTGCTCGAGCCGCTGCCTGGCCCCCCGCAGCTCGCTCCCGACGCCCTGCCGCACCGTGATCACGAACTTCGGTGCCAGGAAGACGCTGATCGTGCCGAACTCCACCTCCTCGGCCGCGTCGTCGTACCGGGCGGTCCGCAAGATGACCAGCCGCACGTCGCCGCCGTAGAGCTCGACCTTCGGCCGCACGTGCTCGGTCTGCGCATCCTCGACCGCCAGTTCGTGCAGGCCGAAGGCGGCCTGGACCTCGCCCAGTTCGTCCGGCTCCGGCTCGAACAGGCCGAGCCAGACGAAGCCGCCTTGCTTGGTCCTGGCCGCGGCGTCCTCCAGCGAGACCGGACCCTCCTCCTGCCGCCTGCCATCCTGGTAGTGCGCGCAATCGATGATCATCTGGTGAAACCCCCTCGCAGGAACGATGCCGATGGTCTGCCGCCCGGTTCGCCGGCGCCTGGTGCGGTCAGGAGGCCGGGGGAGTGGTCTCGAAGTAGCGGGGGTTGGCGACGGCGAGCCTGGCCGCCACGTTATCGGCGAGGCCCGCCTCGGGCGGCAGCGGGCCGAGTTCCAGCTCGCGGGCGACGATGCCGAGCACGTTGGCCGCCACCCTGGCGTGGAAGGCGAGCTGGCCCGCGGTGGCCGGCATCACCTGGTCTGTCAGGAACTGCCTGACGGCGTCGAGCAGTTCGCTGGACGTAGGGCGTCCGTGCGGTGCCGGCGCCGGGCGCGGCCGCCTGGCCGCCGCCGCCGCCGCGTCGTCCGGCGCGAGCAGCAGCAGCAGGTCCCACTCCTGCTCGCAGACCCGGCGGCCGATCGCCGCGAGCTCCACCGACCGGTGCGCGCCCGACAGGTGGGCCTGCGCCTGAGTCATGCAGATCACGCCCCACCGCAGCGTCCCGAGCAGCTCCCACCAGCGCAGTTCCGCCGGGCCGAGGTCGGCGCCCCCGGCGGCCCGGTAGGCCGCGAGCAGCTCCTCGCGGGTGCCGACGCCGGCCACCGGTGCGGCGGCCCCGAATCGCCAGGCCTTAACGCACAGCCAGCCGAGGTCTTCGGCCGGGTTGCCGGCGTGCACGAGCTCCCAGTCGATAACGGCGTGCAACGAATCGTGGCCGACGATCAGGTTTCCAAGCCGCAGGTCGCCGTGGACCGTCACCGGACCGCGTGCGGGCGGCGGGTCGGCGTCCAGCGTCGAGAGCGCCAGCTCGAACACGGGGCTGTACTCCCCGAGGCCCGCGAGCGTGGCGCGCAGGTCGGCGACCGGATCGGGGCGCGGGAGGTCGGCTGGCGGCTCGATCGCGTGCAAGCCGGCGGCGAACGCGCCGAGCTGGCCGGCCAGCACGCCCCTGGCCCGGCGGTAGGCGTCGTCCCGCAGGATGCGGCGGGCGATGGTCTCGCCTGGCACGCGGCGCATGACCAGGCCTGCCGCCCCCCATCGGTCCGGTTGGTCGGTCCAGGCCAGAACCTCGGGCGCGGCCAGCCCGGCCGCGCGCGCGGCCGCGATGGCAACGGCCTCCCTGCTCATCGCGCCCGGCTCGCTCGGCCGGCCGGGCGGGTCGCGGCGCAGGATCAGCTCGGTGCGCGACCCGTCGGCCGAGACCGCGTCGAACGCCCAGGTCTCGCGGGACGCGCCGCCCGACAGCCGGGCCAGGCTCTCGATCGCGACCGGGCCGAGATGCTCGCGAAGCGCCGCGGCCAGTTGGGCGCGCAGCGCCACGGCCAGTTCGGCGCGCCGGGCCGTGGCGCCCTGGGCGGCATCCGGGACGGACACGTCCTAACCCTCGCCCACGCCCTTCGGCGCGCGCTGGTGCATGTACCCGAACATGTAACCGGCGACGCGGCGCATCTGGATCTCCTCGGTGCCCTCGGTGATCCGGTACCGGCGGTGGTGGCGGTAGATGTGCTCGAACGGCTTGTGCCTGGAGTAGCCGAGCCCGCCGTGCACCTGCATGGCCCGGTCGGCCGCCTCGCAGCACAGCCGGTTCGCCCAGTAGTTGCACATCGACACCTTGTCCGAGGCGGAGAACGGCCCGCGGGTGTCCATCAGCCAGGCGGTCTTGTGCACCAGCGCGCGCAGCATCTCGCACTGCGTCTGCAGTTCGACCAGCGGGAACTGGATCGCCTGGTTGGCGGCGAGCGGCTGGCCGAATGGCTTGCGCTCCTTCGCGTACGCGACGGACTCGGTGATGCAGTACTGGGCGGCACCGAGGCTGGAGGCGGCCTGGCGGATCCGGTTTTCGTTGAAGAAATGCTGCACGACCTGAAGGCCGCGCCCCAGCCCGCCGAAGATCGCGCTGTCCGGCACCCGGACGTCGCGGAAGGTCACATGCGCGTGGTCGGTCGGCATGTTGAAGGTCCACAGGTATTCCTCGACCGTGAAGCCAGCCGAGCCGACCGGGGTGAGAAAGGCCGTGATCCCGTCGGCGTCGCCCGGCTGGCCGCTGGTGCGGGCGAAGATCAGGTCGTGCGACGCGGCGTGGACGCCGGTGTTCCAGGTCTTCTCCCCGTTGATCACCCACTCCCGGCCGTCGCGCACCGCGGTGGTCTCCATGAAGGTGGCGTCGGAGCCGTGCGCGGGCTCGGTGATCGCGAACGCGAAGCCCCTGCGGCCCGCCGCCAGGTCCTGCACCCACTCCGCCTGCTGCTCCGCCGTCCCGTAGCTGAGCATCAGCAGCAGGCCGACGTTGTTGCCGACGATCATGTGCTCGTTCTGCAGGTCGCAGTGCAGCCCGAGGCCCTTGCTCGCCAGGTGCTCGCGGATCACCGCCATGCCCAGGTTGGTGCCGTCCCCGCCGCCGCAGGAGGCCGGGAAGGCGTACCGGTAGTGCCCGGCCGCGTCGGCTCGGCGCACCGCCTCGCGCAGCAGCGCCTCCCACTGCGCGCTCGGCAGGCCGCCGCGGTCCCAGTCGGTGCGGGCGTCCTCGCGCCGGTGGTCGAAGAACCTGATGTTGTCGTCGGCCTGCTCGAGCGGACGGATCTCGCGCTCGATGAAGGCGTCAAGCTCGGTGAGGTAACCGGCGAGGTCGGCCGGGATCTCGAAGTCCACGCTCTCCCCTCAGCTCAGCTCACCCCGCGGCGTCGGGCAGCGGCGCGGACCGGGACCGGCGCGGCTGCGGTTCCAGCCGCTCGCCCTCGTTCATCGCGCTGATCAGCGGCGACCTGGCCAGCCAGACCGCCCCGCCGAACGCGACCAGCAGCGACAGCGCCTCGAGCGGCCCGGCGGCGCCGCCGGTGTGCAGGTCGTCGCCGAACAGCCCGATGCCGATGCAGATGCTGGCCAGCGGGTCGACCAGGACCAGGGTGGACTGGGACGCGACGAGCGGGCCCGCGTGGATCGCGTTCTGGGTCAGGAACACCGCGAGCGCGCCGAAGACGGCCAGCGCGTAGGCCTGCCAGTGCCGGTAAAGCTGCGTCCAGTCGGCCGAGGCGAAGTCGGACACGACCTTGGTGCAGGCCGCGGTGAACGCGAAGCTCACCGACGCCGCGGTCCCGAACATGGTCGCCCGCCACCAGCGCGGCCCGCGGGTGGCCAGGACGACCGTGACCGCGATGATCCCGACGCACACGCCGCCCGCGACGCCCCAGCGCCAGCCGGGCGGCTGCGTCATGCCGTACCGCGGCTGGGCGAAGTACAGGAAGCCCGACAGCCCGCCGGCCACGGCGATCGCGCCGATCCATTCCCGGCTCCCGACCGTGAAACGGAACCAGATGGCCAGGATCGCGGTGAGGAAGACCAGCTCGGTGGTCAGGATCGGCTGGACCTCGGACAGCCGGCCGACGTGCAGGGCGATGGCCTGGAGCACGAAGGACACGATCATGAGGGCGAAGCCGAGCAGCCAGACGCGACGGCGCAGCGCGTGGGTGAGCAGGCTCAGCCTTAAGGTCGCATCGGCCGGCGCGTTCTGCACTCCGAGCCGCTGGAGGACGCTCGTCAGAGCGTTGACCAGCGAGGCAGCCAGTGCCAGCGCATAGACCATCGCGTACCGCCTCCGTCAGCGACGCATGCTTCACACAGGACCCACGGGACACACCATAGTCCGAATACGGATTCGAACGGCGTCCGCCGCGGATACGAGTCAAATATGCCCCAGTCGCGTCGCACTGGCTATCCCCTAACGAGGCCGGCGTGCTGGCCGGACTCAGGCCAGGCAGGTAAGCGGTGCCCCGCCGTTGTAGGCGGTGCGCTCGTGGCCGATCACGGCCGCCCCGGGGAACAGGCAGTTCCCGAACGTGTGGTCGCCGTGATGGTGGGTGTTGACTACGGCGCGGACCGGGGCGTGCGTGCCGTCCGGCTGGATATAGGCGTAGACGCCGGCCGACACCTCGCGGATCTCCGGGCGTCCCGGGCTGACGATGTCGCTCTCGAGGCTGCTCATGAAGGCCAGGCTGCCATATCGCTGCCACATGGCTGGCGGGACGGCTGTGCCTTGACGGACCTGCGGGACGGAGTGAGGATGAATAGATCCGAAACAGTTACCGGTCCGGCAAAGGGGCCGGCCTGGGAGGTCCGGTGAAGGCGTCTGGTCGGGCGCGAACGGCGCGGAACAGGGCCTATCACGTCACAGTCTCCGCACCGCCATTCGGCGGTGGCTCACCCGCGTCCGGCCGTGACCGCGGTGGCTGGTCATGTTGCCCGTCGGGCGATCTCAATCCGCGCAGCCCCGTCGCCAGACGGCTCTGAGTTCCGCGATGGAGGGAAGATGATGGCTGAGTCAGACCGGCGGACCCGTACGGGTGTCCCGGCCTTGCGCCCGCGGTTGGCGGCCAGGCCGCGGCGAATCCGCGGGCACCTGGCCGTGCTAGGCGGTGCGGCCCTGGTCGCGTCGGGCCTGGCCGCGTGCGGCACGAGCGCCGCCGCCGGCCAGGTCACGCTGACCTACTACCTCTACCCGGACACTTCCGCCGCGACCACCACGGCGGTCGCCGCCTGCACCAAGCAGAGCCACGGCAAGTACACGATCTCCTACCAGCAGCTTCCGACCTCCTCGGACGGCCAGCGCCAGCAGCTCGTCCGCCGCCTGGCCGCGCACGACAACACGATCGACATCATGGGCCTGGACGTCACCT
>DASPZH010000187.1:0-8057 GCA_035636335.1 Streptosporangiaceae bacterium | reverse complement strand
GTCCTCCTCGCCGTCACCGACCGCGGCGTCGCCGAGTGCCGCGTGCCGGACCGGCGGGGCGTCGATACGGAACAGCACGTGCAGCTCGCTGCCGAGCGCCTCGGTCACGTCGGCCCTCGCCGCGATCCGCGGCCACGCCGCGTCGGCGAGGTCGCTGTCCTCGAAGTCCGACGGCCTGATGCCGACGATCACCTCGCGGCCGAAGTAGTCGGCGAGGCCGGGCTTGGCCGCCAGGACCGTCTCCGGTACCGGCAGCCGGTAGCCGGCGAACACCACCGCCGGGCCGTCGTCGCGGGCCAGCTCGGCGACGGCGAAGTTCATCGCGGGCGATCCCATGAAGCCGGCGACGAACAGGTTGACCGGCGCGTTGAACAGCGCCTGAGGGCTGTCGGCCTGCTGGATCCGGCCGTCGCGCATGACGCAGACCCGCTGCCCGAGCGTCATCGCCTCGACCTGGTCGTGGGTCACGTAGACGGTGGTGACGCCGAGCCGCTCATGCAGTTGCGAGAGCGAGGCGCGCATCGACACGCGGAGCTTGGCGTCCAGGTTCGACAGCGGCTCGTCCATCAGGAACGCCTTGGGCTCGCGCACGATCGCGCGTCCCATCGCGACCCGCTGGCGCTGGCCGCCGGACAGGGCGGCAGGCTTGCGCTTGAGGTAGTCATCGAGCCCGAGCAGCGCGGCGACCTCGCCGACCCGGCGCCTGATCTGGTCCTTCGGCGTCTTGCGCTGCTGCAGCCCGAAGGCCAGGTTCTGCTCGACCGTCATGTGCGGGTACAGCGCGTAGTTCTGGAACACCATCGCGATGTCGCGGTCCTTGGGCGGCAGGTCGTTGACGACCTGGGCGCCGATCGAGATCGTGCCCGAGGTGATCTCCTCCAGCCCGGCGATCGAGCGCAACGCGGTCGACTTGCCGCAGCCCGACGGGCCGACCAGGACCATGAACTCGCCGTCGGCGATGTCCAGGCTCAAGTCGTCGATCCCCCTCACGCCGCCGGGATACACCTTGGTGACGTGGTCAAGGACGATCTGGCCCATGGGCGCTCACCTCTTGGCTACGGGCTGGGGCCAGGCCGAGTATCTCGGCGGCCGCCAGGCTGCTTGCACGTGTTGCACCAAAGGTAGCGAGATATGCCCGTGCCGGGGGCCGCCAGACCGGTAGACCCATCTCGATCACGGTTGCGTCCGGCCGGGCGGCCAGCAGCACGGTGACGACTTCCCGGGCGGCGGGGTATCGGTGCGCGTCGCGGACCACGATCAGCAGCGGCCGCCCGGCGGCTGCCGTGACCAGGGCGGCGACCTCCTGGTCGGCGGGGCCGGCGTCGGTGCTCGTGCCGATCCGGTGGACGCTGCCCGGTGCCACCCACCGGCCGAGGCCCCACGGGACCTGGCCGACGGCGATGTTGGACGGCGGCACGATCTCGACCAGGACCGGCTCGGCCGCCGGCGCGGGCGCGCCCTCCAGCCGCAGCGCCCGCCGGGCCGCGACCAGGCCCACGTCCGTGCCGCCCGCGCCGCTCAGATCGGCCGCGCCGCTCAGGTCGGCCGCGCCGGCCGGGGCTCGAGCGGCCGCGGCCCAGCGGCGCAGCTCGGCCACCCGGGCCGCCGACTCCTCCAGCCTGAAGGCCGGAAGCCGGCCCGACCGCACCGCTGCCACGAGCGCGTCCCTGACCCGCAGGTAGGTCTGCTCGTCCTGGTCGCGGCCGAAGCAGAGCAGGTCGGTTCCGGCCGCGACCGCCATCACGGCCGCCTGGGGGATGCCGAACGGCTCGCTCACGGCCCGCATCTCGAGCGCGTCGGACACGATCACGCCGTCGAACCCGAGCTCGCCGCGGAGCAGCCCGGTCTGGGCGGCCGCCGACAGCGACGCGGGCAGGTCGCCGGTCAGGCCGGGAACCCGCAGGTGACCGGGCATCACGGCGCGGACGCCGGCCTGGATCGCGGCCGCGAACGGCGGGAGGTCCCTGGCCGTGATCACCTCGAGCGACCCGGTCACGGTGGCGACGGCGTGATGGCTGTCGGCGCTGGTGCTGCCGTGCCCGGGGAAGTGCTTGGCGCACGCGGCGACGCCGGCCGCCTGGAGCCCGGTCACCGCCGCGACGGCGTGCCTGGCCACGAGGCCGGGGTCGGAGCCGAACGATCGGGTGCCGATCACGGGGTTGTCGGCCGCGGTGTTGACGTCGACCGACGGGGCCAGGTTCAGGTTGACGCCGAGTGCGGCCAGGTCCGAGCCGAGCGCCTGGTAGACGGACCGGGTCAGGTCGGGGTCGTCGACCGCGCCGAGCGCGGCGTTGCCCGGGTACGGGCTGCCGGTCAGGTGGGCGATCCTGGTGACATCGCCGCCTTCCTCGTCGATCGCGACGACGGGCTCGTGCGCCGCGGCCCGCAGCCCGGCGATGAGCTCGCCAAGCTGCCCGGGTCCGCCGATGTTCGGGCCGAACACGGTCACCCCGGCCAGGCCGCCGGCCAGCGAGTCGAGCACCCAGCCGGGCGCCCGCCGGCCGGGAAACGGCGGGATCAGCAGCGCATCGGCGAGCCGGCCAAGAGACGGGTCGCTCGCGGGCTCGGCTCCGCTCCGCGAGGTCACCCCTTCACCGCCCCCGCCACCAGGCCGCCGACCAGGCGGCGCCTGACGATCAGGAAGAAGATCATCACCGGGATCGTGTACATCGTGGACGCGGCCATGATCGGTCCCCACTGGGCGCCGCCCCGGCCGAAGAAGTAGGTCACGTAGATCGGCAGCGTGTAGGCCGAGTGCGCCTGGCCGAGGAAGGTCAGGGCGACGATGAACTCGTTGTAGGCCGTGATGAACGCGAAGATGCTGGTCGCGACCAGCCCGGGCATGACGAGCGGGAACAGGATCCGCCAGAAGATCGTCCTGGCGCTCGCGCCGTCGATCGCGGCGGCTTCCTCGAGTTCCTTCGGCACGGTCGCGACGAAGTTGCGCAGCATCCAGATCGACACGGGCAGCGCCTGGGCCGCGTAGACCACGATCAGGCCGGCCAGGTTCTCCAGCAGCCCCACCCGGTTGAAGTCCAGGAACAGCGCGATGATCAGGGCCTGGCCGGGGATCATCTGCACGACCAGCAGCATGATCAGGACCGAGGCGCGGAACCTGAACCTGAACCTCGCGACCGCGACCGAGGCGAGCAGCGAGACCACCGAGGCGAGAAGCACGGTCGCCAGCGTCACGGCGATGCTGTTCCTGAAGAACAGCCACACCGAGCCGATCCCCGACACGCTGCCCGAGATGACCTCGGAGAAGTTGCCCAGCGTGGGATGCGTCGGCGTCAGGTGCGGGGTCAGCGAGAAGATCTCCTGCGACGGCTTGAACGCCGTCGAGACCATCCACGCGATCGGGAACAACGTGACGAGCGCGACCAGCACGCCGGCCCCGTTGAGGCTGGCGGTCGTGAGTCGTTTCACGGCGACCGCCCGGCTGCCCGCCCGGCCGCCTGCCCCGCTCACGTGAGCGCTCCCTGCCGCACCGACGCGCGGACGTAGCCGACGGTGACGACCAGCAGGATCAGCGTGAAGATCAGCGCGAGCGCGCCGCCCAGGCTGTAGTTGGGCGGGAACCCGGCGAACGCCTTGTCGTAGATGTACAGCGACAGGTTGAACTCGTCACGGTTACCCGGGAAGCCGGTCAGGATGTAGGTCTGGGTGAAAACGTTGAAGTCCCAGATCACCGACAGCAGCAGCAGGACCAGGAAGATCGGCTTGAGCAGCGGGTAAGTGATCTTCCAGAACATCCGCCGGGCGGACGCCCCGTCGACCCGCGCGGCCTCGTACAGCTCGGCGGGCACCGTCTTGAGCCCGGCCAGCACGCTCACCGCGATGAACGGGAACGACTGCCAGATGACCAGGATCGTCAGCACCGTATAGGCCGACAGCGCCCCGCTCGTCGCCCAGTTGAACCCGGCCCAGTCCGTGCTGCCGACCAGCCAGTGCGGCAACTTGCCCAGCGTCCAGTCGACCAGCCCGCCGTCGGGGCTGAACAGCCAGTAGAACAGCACGCTGGCCGAGACCGGGGGAGTGGCCCAGGCGAGCAGCGCCGCCGTGCTGACGAAGGCCGACATCTTCTTGCCGAGCCGGTTCAGCAGCAGCCCGACCAGCGTCCCCGCGAGCAGCGTGAGCGGCACGACCACCGCCGCGAACAGGACGGTGATCCGCAGCGACAGCCAGAACTCGGAGTCGGCGAACGTGGTGGTGAAGTTGCCGAGCCCGACCCACTGGGTCGGCTCGGTGCCGGTGATCTGCGGCAGGCCGTAGTTCTGGAACGAGTACACCACGACCTGCGCGAGTGGCCAGAGCAGCACCACGGCGATGCCGGCCAGCGCCGGCGCGAGCAGCAGGTACGGGGCGAGCCTGTGCCGCCGCACGAAGGCGGTCACCGCGGGGCCGCGGCGCCGGCTGAGCCCGCGCCGCCAGACGAACTCTGCCACCTTGCCCACCGTCCTCTCCGCGGCAGTCGGTGTCCCGGCCGACGGCCGGGTGGCTGGTTAGCAGCCAGGAACAGCCGTCGGCCGGGTTTGATCGACTCCGAGTTGCTTCCTACTCGTTGCCGGTGTTGAGCACGTTCTGCAGTTCGGTGTTCGCCTTGCTCACCGCGGCCGCGAACGGCGCTCCCTTCATCAGCGCCTTCATCATCGTCGGGATGATCGCGTCGGTCGCGTCGGCCGTGGCCCAGTTCTTCGAGTTCAGCGGGGAGATCTGGGTGTACGCCGCCGCCTTGGCGAACCCGGCGAGAACGGGGTTGCTCGCGTAGCCGCCGCCGGACAGGGCCGAGGTGAACTCGGGGAAGAATCCCTGGGCGTTGGCGAACGTGGTGGCGTTGGCCGGGCTGTCCATCACGGAGAGCAGGTTCCAGGCGGCCGTCTGGTTCGGGCTCTTGGCCCAGACGCCGAGGTCAGACCCGCCGGCGAAGGCGGGAGCCGGGTTCGGCCCGCTCTGGCTCGGGATCGGGAACGAGGCCCACTGCGAGGCGTACTTGGTGCTGACCGCCGTCAGCGACGCCTTGGCCCAGGGGCCGTCGATGTACATGTCGAGCGTGCCCTTGGCGAAGTCCTCGTCGGCCCCGCCCGAAGTCGCGCCGGGAGCGCCGAGCTCGGTCTGGCCGATGTACTTGGCCGGCGACACGTGCTCGCTGAGGTACAGGTCGGCGTAGAACTTGATTCCGGCCTCGGACTGCGGGCTGGTCAGCTCGGCCTTCCACTTGCCGCCCTGCTGGACGGCGACCTGGCCGCCCGCGCCCCAGATGAAGCTGACGATGCCGTTGGTGAAGTTGCTCGGCGCGCCGAGGCCGTAGGTGCCTGGGTACTTCTTCATCAGCAGCTTCGCGTCGGCGACGAGCTGCGCCCAGGTGGTCGGCGGGGCGGTGATGCCGGCCTTGGTGAACTGGTCCTTGCGGTACCAGATGCCGCGGACGCCGCCGAACCACGGCACGGCGAAGTTGCTCGAGCCGATCGTGTCGTTGGCCAGGTTGCCCGGGATCAGGTCGGACCCGTGCGACCAGGCCTTGACCTCGGACGTGATGTTGGCCAGCGCGCCCTGCGCGGCGATCCCCGGCGTGTCGGTGTTGCCGAGCTCGGTGATGTCGGGGCCGCCCTTGCCGCTGGTCAGAGCGTTCGTCCAGTCGGTGACTCGGCTCCCCCACGGGATCCAGTCCACGACCACCTTGGTGTGCTTGTACTGCGGGAACTGCGCGTGGAACTGCTTGACGACGCCGTTCATCCAGCTGACCTGCGACGACACGGACCCGCCCATCCGCCACACGACCAGCTTGCTTGGTGCCGCCGAGCCATTCGGCGAGTTGGTGCCCGAACTGCAGGCCGCTGCGGCTCCGGCGAGCGCGATGGCAGCGCCGACCGCTGCTGCCGATCTGGTGAGTTTCACTGCTCGATCTCCCTTCCCGGCTTTGTC
Organism: Streptosporangiaceae bacterium; assembly: GCA_035636335.1. Classification (GTDB taxonomy): domain Bacteria; phylum Actinomycetota; class Actinomycetes; order Streptosporangiales; family Streptosporangiaceae; genus Chersky-822. Next base: position 2,135 of record DASPZH010000187.1, on the reverse strand, counting down.
GAGGAAGGACGTCCTCCGGGGGGACGCCTCCGGCAGACCCCGTTTGCGCTGTCCGCCTCTCGGCTGTGTGGCCGACCGGTGTGCTTCGGCTTGGTCAGCCGCGCGTCCTCGTGGTGTCGTGGCTGCGGCGGGGGACCGCGTGGTTGGTCTGCGCAGAAACTAACAGGAAACTTTCCTATAAGATAGAGTCCTGGGCCACATTGCGACAACGAAAACCACCGGAGCGCGGCCTGCGCAGCGCAGGCCCCGCCGCGGCGGGCGGCTAGGTCGGGTGGCAAGCTGATGTCCGGCGCCCTGGTGCCGGCCGCCAGCTCGGGACGGGGGCGGAATGGACCGACGGCCGGGAACGCCGAGGCTGCTGCGGGAGCTGAACGACCGCGCCGCCCTTGAGCTGCTGCTCACCGGCGGGCCGATGACTAGGGCACAGCTCGGCGAGCGCACCGGCCTGTCCAAGGTGACGGCGTCGCAGCTACTCGCCCGGCTGGAGGACCGCGGCCTGGTCGAGGTGGCCGGAGAGCAGGCAGGCGGCCGGGGCCCGAACGCCGCGATCTACGGCGTCGTGCCGTCCAGCGCCTACGTGGCTGGCCTGCACGTCGAGATCGACGAGGTCAGGGCCGGGGTCGCGGACGTCACCGGGCGGGTGGTCACCGAGATCTCGGTGGACCCGAACGGCGCGGGCAACCCGGTCGAGCTGGTACGCGGGGCCGTCGCGCGGGCCTGCACCGCGGCCGGGATCTCGCCCGAGGCCCTGCGCGCCTTCGTGATCGGGACCCCCGGCGTGCTCGACCCGAGGACCGGCGACCTCTGGCTCGCGGTCAACCTGCCGGCCTGGCACGAGGGCGTGCACGAGGCGCTGAGCGCGGACCTCGGGCGGCCGGTGACGATCGAGAACGACGTGAACCTGGCCGCCATGGCCGAGCGCGCGGCCGGCGCCGCCGTCGGTGTCGAGGACTTCGTCCTGGTCTGGATCGGGGTCGGCCTCGGCCTCGCGACGATGCTCGGCGGGCGGCTGCACCGCGGCGTGGGCGGGGCCGCCGGCGAGATCGGCTACCTGCCGGTGCCGGGGGTACCGCTGCCGCAGGACATCACGCATCCCGCTACCGGAGCGTTCCAGTCCCTGGTCGGAGCGCAGGCGGTGCTGCCGCTGGCGGCGGGCTACGGGTTCGCGGCGCCGACGGCGGCCGCGGCGGTGCGAGCGGCCGTCGAGGCGGAAGCGGCCGTCGAGGCGGAAGCGGGCGCAGCCGGAGCGGCAGGAGCCGGCGGGACAGGGGCAGCGCCCGGCGACACGGGAGCCGGCCGTCGCGGCGCCGCGTTCCTGGCCGAGCTGGCCGGCCGGGTCGCGCTCGGGGTGGCCGCCGTCTCCGTGGTGCTCGATCCCGGCCTGGTCGTACTCGGCGGCGAAGTCGGGCTGGCCGGCGGCGTGGCGCTGGCCAGCCGGGTCGCGGCCGAGGTAGGCCGGATCAGCCCGGCCAAGCCGCGGGTGGTCCCGACCGCGGTCAGCGGCAAGCCGGTCCTGCGCGGCGCGATACTCGCCGCGGTCGACGCGGCCCGCGCCGAGCTGCTCGCCTCGGTGGCGAGCTGAGCCGCCGGAGTTTCCGGGTCGCCCTAGCACACGTTCATCGGATGCTTCATGATCGTGGATGATTGTCGGGCGCATGGTGGGTTGCGCCAAATCCGAAAAACTCACCCGCGATAACCAGGCCGCGCGCCTTGTCATCAGCTTCGGCACCGGCCGCGAGAAGAAACCTCACCCGGCGGCTGGCAGCGAGCCGGCCTCCCCGGTTCCCGGGGCCATGGTCGCCCCGCTCGAGCACGCGTCCCCCGCCCCGACCCCGGACGCGCCCGGCCTGGACCTGTGCCCCGACCCCGGCGCCATCACCGAGCGAGCTGATCGGGCCGCGGTCGGCACGCCGGTCCGCCACCCGCTCCGCCGTCGCGCTCCGCCGGCGCGCGGGCCATCGCGAACATCGCTGCCACAACGATGTTCGTCTCGCGGCCAGTTCAGCAACATCGTTGTGGCACCGTGGTTCGCCGGCGAACATCGCTGCCACAACGATGTCGGCGGAGGCGGGCTAGGGCGAACATCGCTGCCACAACGATGTTGGCGGAGGCGGGCGAGGCGGGCGAGGCGCTCG
>DASPZH010000186.1:0-11407 GCA_035636335.1 Streptosporangiaceae bacterium | reverse complement strand
CGGCCGGGGCGCTGTGCGCCTGGGCGTGACCCGCAGCGACGATGGACAGGCTCGCCATCGCAAGGACGGGCGCCGATACCAGCGCCCAGGTGGAACGTCTGTTGAACGACCAGCGACGTTGCACGCGTTTCCCCTTCGTTCGGCCTTTCTTTCGATGGTGACGTAGCTCTGAGCCTGAGATACGGGCGAAACCTAACAATCGCCGGTAACCGAGTCAAGCATGGTCACAGAAACGTTACCTTATTACCAGGAAACACTGGCGTGCCGGTATTCGCGGAGAATTCCGAGAATTCTCTGACTTCTCTGACTTCTCTGAATTCTGCCAGAGTGCGAAATGGACTCGCGCCGTCGTCCGCCCGGCAGGCCGCCGCCGCGGGAACCCGCCGTCAGCCGCCGAGCAGCCCGGCGACGGCCTGCGCCACGTCCAGGGCGCAGCCCCAGGACAGCGTGACGCCGGCACCGCCGTGGCCGTAGTTGTGCACCAGGTGACGCCCGCCCGGGCCGGCCGACGTCTCGAGCCTGACCTGCGGGCGCACCGGCCGCAGCCCGACCCGGTGCGCGAGTACGGGCGCCGCGGCCAGCCGCGGGTCCACGGCGGCGCACCGCGCGATGATCAGGTCAGCGGTCGCCGGGTTCGGCCGCATGCCCGCGTCCCCGTGCTGCTGCGTTCCGCCGAGCACGACGGTCGCGCCGTGCGGGAACAGGTACGTCACCTCGTCGGGCCGCGCGCCCTCGCCGACGAAGAACTCGGTCAGCCCGGGATTGGCGGCGACCACGACCTGGCCGCGGACGGGCACGAGGGCGGCGTCGGGAACCAGGTCCCGCGCGCCGATGCCGGCGCAGTTCACGGTCACCGGCGCCGGGAGCAGAGCGTGCGCCTCGGCCAGGTGGCGCAGTCGCTGGCCGAGAACAAGCTGGCCGCCTTGTTTCAGCAACAACTCATGCAGGTAGTCCAGGTAGGCGGGCATGTCGATCACCGGCGCGGTGTAACGCCACCCAGAGGCGTATCCCGGCGGGAGCTCGGCGGGGTCGCACCTGCCGGCCGGGCCGGCGCCGCGGGTGAAGCCGGGCCTGCGGGCCTGGTCCGGGGCGGGCGATGCCACCAGGCCGCCGATCTCGCTGATCCCGGCGGCCGGCTCGTCGCGCAACTCGCGGAACCTGCGCAGCGTCACCGCCGCCCAGCTTCCGACGCGCTCGTCGGCACCCACCAGATGCGGGCCCCACAGCGCCCCGGCCGCCGCCGAGGTGGTGCGGTGCGGCGGCGCGGCCGCATATACGGTCACGGCCAGGCCGGCGCCGGCCAGCGCGACCGCCGTGCTCAGGCCGCATACGCCGGCACCGATAACGACGACGTCGGGGCTGCCTGCGCGCACATCCGCACCGTATCCGATGCCTCGCGCGCGGGCCGGCCCGTCGCCGCCGGCGATGCGGGCACCGCGCGGCAGCCCGCCCGGCCCGGGTTCCTCACCGGCGCCGACCGCGCGGTCGGGCAGAATGGCGCAGGTGCAGGAGACCGACCCGTGGGCGCCGCTGGCCCGCCAGTTCGCCCGCGCCCACTACGCGACGATCCGCGGCCGCGTCCGCACGCACGTGATCGACGCGCATCTGCGGGCCCACCTTCCGCCGCCCCCGGCGGCACTCGTCGACGTGGGCGGCGGCGCGGGCAACCAGTCGATCCCGCTGGCCAGATCCGGTTACCCGGTCACGATCGTGGACCCGTCCGCGGCGATGCTGGCCGAGGCCGAGGCCAGCCTGGCGGCCGAGCCGCGCGGCGTGGCCGACCGGGTGCGCCTGGTCCGGGCCGCCGCGCGGGACGCCAGCGCCGCGCTGGGCGGCCGGCGATTCGCCGGGGTGCTCTGCCATGGCGTGATCATGTACGTGGACGACCCGCGCCCGTTCACCACGGCACTGGCCGATCTCGCCGAGCCCGGCGGGATCGTGTCGCTGGTGGCCAAGAACGCGCTGTGCCTGGCCGCGCGCCCCGCGCTGGAGGGCCGGTGGGACGAGGCCCTGGCCGCCTTCGACGCCGACCGCCAGGTCAACGGGCTCGGCCTGGACACCCGAGCCGACACCGTGGAGGAGTTGTCCGCGCTGCTCGCCGCGGCCGGGGTCGAGCCCGTCGCCTGGTACGGCGTGCGGCTGTTCACCGACGGCTGGACCCCGGAGGACCGGCTGGCGGGCCCGGTGCCGGGCCCGCCGGACGGGCCCGGCGCTGCCCGCGCGGACGAGGCGATCTTCGCGGTGGAGCTCGAGGCGAGCCGGCGCGATCCTTACCGCCAGCTCAGCCGGCTGTTCCACCTGATCGGCGTCCGCCCGCGCCCGTGCTCAGCAGGTCCTCGGTGATCCGCGGGATGGCGCTGCCGATCGGCTCCCTGATGACGTCGGTCGCCAGGGCGTCGTAGGGCGTCGGATCCCGGTTGACGACGATCAGGTGCGCGCCCGCGTCGGCGGCGACCGCGCACAGCGAGGCGGCCGGCTCGACGGTCAGCGTGCTGCCCACCGCGAGCATCAGATCGCAGCCGGCCGCGGCGCGGGCAGCGCCGGACAGGACCGCGCGGTCGAGCGGCTGGCCGAACATCACCGTCGCCGACTTGAGTATGCCGCCGCAGCACTCGCAGGCCGGATCGGTCTCCCCGGCCCTGACCCGGTCGAGCGCTCCGGCCATCTCGGTCCGGTCCCCGCAGCCGACGCAGACCACGCCGTGGATGGTCCCGTGCAGTTCGAGCACCCGGCCGGTCGGCGAGCCCGCCCGCTGGTGCAGGCCATCGATGTTCTGCGTGATCACCCAGGTGTCGATACCGGCGGCCAGCCTCGCCAGCGCCGTGTGGGCCGCGTTCGGCACCGCGGACCAGGCCGGGTGCGCGAGCCTGGCCCGCCAGGCTCGGCGGCGCAGCTCCGGGTCGCTGACGTAGGCCAGGTAGCTGGCGAGCCGCTCCGCGGCCGGATCACGGGTCCACAGCCCGTCGGGGCCGCGGAAGTCCGGGATGCCTGAGTCGGTGGAGATGCCCGCGCCGGTCAGCACGGCGATCCTCGTCACGCCGCGGGTCCAGGCCGGATCGTGGCTCATCGCTCCATCGTCGTCACGGCCGGGCCCGGACGCAAACTGGCCCGGACGCAAACGGGCCCGGACGCAAACGGGCCCGGACGCAAACGGGCCCGGACGCAACGGCCCGCGGCTGGCGACCCGGCCCATCTCGATTTGGCCACGATGACCCGACGTTGTTGCATTGCACACCGTCAGCGTGAATTGTATGGCTCATCTTCCGGACGTCGGCGATTGAGGAATACGCACCGATGAATGACGGTTCATTGGAGGTCCAGGGCGTCACCGTCCGGTTCGGCGGCCTGACCGCGCTCGACGGCGTGTCGCTGACCGCCGTGCCCGGACAGGTGACGGGGATCATCGGGCCGAACGGCGCGGGCAAGACCACCCTGCTGAACGTGCTGTGCGGCTTCGTGCGGCCGGAGTCGGGCACGATCCGGTTCGGCGGCCGGGAACTGACCGGCCTGCGGCCGCACCGCCTCGCCGGCCTCGGCATCGCCAGGACGCTGCAGGGGGTAGGGCTTTTCGGCGGCCTGTCCGTCGTCGAGAACGTGATGGTCGGCGCCACGGTCCACGCGCGGGCCGGGTTCTGGTCGGCACTGGCCGGCGCGCCACGGTCCGATCGCGACGAGCGGCGGCTGCGCGAGCGAGCGCTCGCCGCCCTGGATCAGGTCGGAGCCGCCGAGCACGCGGAGGCGAGGCCCGACACCCTCGCCTTCGGAGTGCGCAAGCGGGTGGCGCTAGCCCGCGCGCTCGCCGCGCGGCCCAGGCTCCTGCTGCTCGACGAGCCGGCCAGCGGGCTGTCGGAACAGGAACTGCCCGAGCTCGGCGGCCTGATCTCCGGCCTGGCCGACGACGCAACGCTGGTGGTGATCGAGCACCGGATGGACCTGATGATGTCGGTCTGCGACACGATCACCGTGCTCGACTTCGGCAAGGTCATCGCGACCGGGACGCCGGGCCAGGTACAGGCCGACCCGGCGGTCACGGCCGCGTACCTGGGGATCGCCGCCGACGACGCGGCCAGCGCGGCCGGCGACGACATCGCCGCGGAGGCGCCCGTAACTCTCAAGAAGTCTGTCGGCCAGGTGAGGGAGGCGGGCGATGAGTGACCAGAACGCCCTCGCGGTCGAAGACGTCGTGGCGGGCTACGGCCAGGTCACCGTGCTGGACGGGGTGTCGGTCAGCGTCCCGGCCGCCTCGATCACCACGGTGCTCGGCGCGAACGGCGCGGGCAAGACGACGCTGCTGCGCACGATCAGCGGCGTCGTGCGGCCGCGGCGCGGGCGGGTGCTGGTCGGCGGGACGAACCTGGCGCTGCGCCGTCCCGAGGAGATCAGCCGGGCCGGAGTCGCGCACGTGCCCGAGGGACAGGGCGTCATCACCGAGCTGACCGTGGAGGAGAACCTGCGTCTCGGGGCGCTGACCCGCCGCGCGGCATCCGGCCGCGCGGCCGCGCTCGCCGATGCCTATGAGCGCTTTCCTGTCCTGGCCGACCGGCGCGGCCGGGCGGCCGGCACGCTGTCCGGTGGCGAGCGGCAGATCCTGGTCATCGCCAGGGCGCTGATGGCCGGCCCGAAGGTCCTGCTGCTTGACGAGCCCTCGCTCGGGCTCGCGCCCAGGATCGTGGCGCAGGTGATGAGCCTGATCAGGCAGCTTCGGGACGACTCGGGACTGACCGTGCTGCTCGTCGAGCAGAACGCCCGCAGCGCGCTGTCGATCGCCGACGTCGGAATCGTGCTCAACCTCGGGAAGGTGGTCGCGAAGGCCGCCGCCGCCGACCTGGCCGCCGATGTGTCCCTCCGGCGTCACTACCTGGGCTTTTAGGAAGGCCGCGGATGCAGGAATTCATCGAGTTCACCCTCGGCGGGATCAGCACCGGCATGATCTACGCGGCTATCGCGCTGTCCCTCGTCCTGATCTGGCGTGGCACCAGGATCCTGAATTTTTCCCAGGGCGGCATGGCCATGTTCACCACGTACCTGGCGCTGCTCGTCATCAACAGCACCGGCAGCTACTGGCTGGGGTTCGGCGTCGCCCTCGTCGCGGGCCTGGTTCTCGGGGCCGTTGTCGAGCGGGTCGTGGTCCGGCCGGTGGAGAACAAGCCCCCGCTCAACGCGGTCATCGTCACGATCGGCCTGCTGATCCTCATCGAGGGAGTCGCCGGGATCATCTACGGAGGCCAGTTCAAGTCGTTCCCGCCCGAGTACTCGATCGTAGGCCTGAAGATCGGTTCCACGTCGCTCGGGCTCTCCCGCAACGACATCTTCATCACCGCGGCGGTGCTGCTCGTGGCGGTCGCGCTCTACGTGATCTTCACCTACACGCGGGTCGGGCTTCGGCTGCGGGCCTCGGCCTTCAATCCCGCGGTCGCGCGGTTGCTCGGCGTTCGCGTCGGCCGGGTGCTGACTCTCGGCTGGGCGCTCGCCGGTCTCATCGGCGCGCTGGCCGGCGTACTGGTCACGCCGTCCACGTTCCTCTATCCGAACAGCATGGACTCGATCTTCGTGCTCGGGTTCACGGCCGCCATCATCGGCGGCCTCGACAGCCCGGTCGGAGCCGTGGCCGGGGGCCTGATCCTCGGCGTCGTCCTGGAGTACACCGGCTATCTCGGCTCGGACGTCGTGCTCCTGTTCGGCCTCGCCGCCCTCATCGTCGTCCTGATGATCAGGCCGTCCGGCCTGTTCTCCACCGCGGCATCCCGGCGGGTGTGACCATGACGCTGCTCAGACACGCTGGCGCCGCGCTCGCGGCCGCGCTCGTCATCGGGCTGCTGACGATCCGGCTTGGCAACTACCGCGACTACCAGATCGCCGAGGTCGCCGCGTACGTCATCGCCGTGGCCGGGCTGACCGTGCTGATCGGGCTGACCGGCCAGATCTCCGTCGGCAACGGCGCGTTCATGGCGGTCGGCGCGTATTCGGCGGCGCTGCTGCAGCTTCACGGCGGCTGGCTGAACGGCCTGCACATCACCGGCAACTGGCAGATCGTCGTGATCCTGCTGGCCAGCCTCCTGATCACCGCGGCCGGCGGCGCGGTCTTCGGCCTGGCCGCGGCCCGGCTGCGCGGACCGTACCTGGCCGGGGCGACACTGATGCTGGCGGTGGCCATCCCGGCCGCCGTGGCCGACAAGTACGCGGGCGTGTTCGGCGGCGACCAGGGCATGAGCGTCTCGGTCACCACGCCGTCCTTCCTCGGCGTGACGTTCCCGCCCACCCGCTGGCTTGCCTGGCTGACCAGTGCCACCGCGCTGGTCGCGCTGATCGCCCTGGCGAACCTGGTGCGCAGCCGGGTGGGCAGGAACTGGCGGGCCGTCCGCGACGACGAGGTGGCCGCCTCGCTCGCCGGGCTCAACGTCGCCCGGCTGCAGGTCCTCGGCTTCCTGATCAGTGCCGCCTGCGCCGGGCTGGGCGGCGCGCTGCTCGCGGTGGTGACGTCGATCGTCTCGCCGGGCGCGTACACGCTCGCCCTGTCGATCGGCCTGCTGACCGCCGCGGTGATCGGCGGGCTCGGCAGCCTGGTCGGCGCGCTGTGGGGGAGCCTGCTGTTCGTCCTCGTGCCGAGCTACCTGTCGAACGTGGCCGAGAGCCACGGCGGCCGCCTGTTCGGGCTGTCGAGCGGGGCCAGCCCGTTCGTCCCGATCGCCGCGTACGGCGTCGTCCTGATCGGGGTCATGCTCCTGTTCCCCACGGGGATCCAGGGTGGCCTGCGCCGCCTGTTCGGACCGGCCGCGCCCATCGCGGCCGAGCAATTCAGCCTTCTGCGCCGGCGCGGGCCGGCCAGCGAACACCAGGAGGAAGGCACCCCATGAAGAGATCACACCGAGCCGTGGCGGCGGTCGCCGGGCTGGCCTCGGCCGCGATTGTGCTCGCAGCCTGCAGCTCATCGTCCAGTCCCGGCGGCTCCTCGCAGGGCGGCGGCGGGCTCAGCGCGTCGGCGCCCGGCGTCACGGCGACGACGATCACGATCGGCAGCCACCAGCCGCTGACCGGCCCGGCCGCGCCCGGCTACAGTGAGATCGCCCCGGCGGCGAACGCGTACTTCCAGTACGTCAACGCGCACGGCGGGATCTTCGGGCGCAAGATCGTCTACAAGTTCCTCGACGACGGCTACAACCCCACCACGACCTCGCAGGTCGTGCACCAGCTCGTGCTGAACGACAACGTGTACGCGATCTTCAACGGGCTCGGCACCCCGACTCACCTGGCCGTGGTGCAGTACCTGAACAGCCAGCAGGTGCCTGACATGTTCGTCGCCTCGGGCTGCTCGTGCTGGAACGACCCGGCGAAGTACCCGGACACCTTCGGCTGGCAGCTCAACTACATCCGCGAGGGCAAGATCCTGGGCAGCTATATCGAGCAGCACTTCAAGGGCAAGAAGATCGGCTACTTCTACCAGAACGACGAGTTCGGCCTGGACGGCGTCAAGGGCCTGGACATGGTGATCCCTAAGTCGCAGGTCGTGGCCAGGCAGAGCTACGTGCCGACCAACGTCAAGATCGGCCCGGCGGTGACCGCGCTCAAGGCGGCTGGCGCGCAGGTGGTCGTCTCGTTCTCGATCCCGGCGTTCACCGCCCTACTCAAGCTGACCTCGCTCGGGCTGAACTACAACCCGTCGCTGGTCGTCAGCGACGTCGGGTCGGACCCGATCACGCTGTCCGGCCTGCTCAACTCCTTCGCCAAGAAGAGCGGGGCGTTCGGCAAGACGCTCATCAACGGCATCATCACCGATGGCTACCTGCCGTCGCTCGGCGACAGCTCCAACCCCTGGATATCGCTGTTCAAGAAGATCCATGACCAGTACGACGCCAAGGCGCCGTTCGACGGGAACGTGCTCTACGGCATGTCGGTCGGTTACACGTTCGTCCAGGCGATGTTCAAGGCGGGCCGCAACCCGACCCGAGCCGACCTGATCAACGCGGTCAACGCCGGGCTGCCGCAGGGTGTCTCGGTCGCGCCGTTCGCCTACTCCAAGTCCGACCACGACGGCATCACCGGCGCCTACATGGGCATCATCAAGAACGGCGTTCTGGTCCCGCAGGGCGGCGTGCTGATCACCGATAGCTCGCCGGGCGGCGCGGTGACGCCATACAACACCCCGCAGCCCCCGCCGCCCGCGTCGGGGATCCCGTCCTCCTGACCACTGCAGGCGGGCCGGCCGCGCCCCCAGACGGGCACCCGCGGCCGGCCCGCCGTGACCGCTGACCCGCATACTCGAGATCGCTGACCCTCATACTCAATACAGGAGCATGCCGCGACCCGGGGCGGGGCGACACCGGCGCCCCGCCGCCGGGGAGTGTCAAAGAATGTCGGTGGATGTCAAGATGTCGACGAAGCCGGGGGTTGTCGCCATGAGAGTCGCCGTTAATCGCCGGCCCGCCGCCGATCCTGACCGGCCGCCCAGGGAGCGGCTGCTCAGCGCCGCCGAGCACCTGTTCGGCGAGCGCAGCTACTGGCGGACCACGGTGGCCGAAATCTGCGCGATGGCCGGCATGGCCACCGGCAGCTTCTACGCCCACTTCGGCTCCAAGGCCGACATCTTCGCCGCCGTCATCAGGCGGATCAACTCCGACCTGCGGGCGGCGCTCAGGGCGGCGCTGGCCAACGCCGAGCAGAACCAGCGGGCCAGGGAGCGCGCCTGCTTCCGCGCCTACTTCGACCTGACCTCCGAGCGGCCGTGGATTTACCGCATCGTCAGGGAGGCCGAGTTCGTCGCCCCGGCCGAGTTCCGTGCCTACTACGAGCGGCTGGCGAACGGCTACGCGGCCGGCGCCGCTGTCGCGCAGGCCGACGGGGACATCGACGCCAGGTTCGACCCCGAGGTCATCGGCTACCTGTACACCGGCCTCGGGAACTTCATCGGGATGCGCTGGGCCGAGTGGACCGGCGGCGGGCGGGTTCCCGACGAGGTGCTCGACGATCTGCTGCACGTGCTCGAGTGGGGGCTGCCGCCGCGCGGCGCCGAGGCCGACGGGGTGGCCGGGGACCGCCGGCTGGCCGGTGGTCCCCGGCCAGCGCCGTGACCGGCGCCGACGCCCCGTATTGTCTGGAGCCATGACCGGCGAGTTCGGGACCAGCCTGGCCGACTACCAGGGCACGATTCCCCGCCTGCTCGACCGGGCGGCGGAGCGGGATCCCGGCGGGACCTGGTTGCGCACCGACGGCGTTCGGCTCACCTTCGCCGAGGCGGCGGGGCGGGCCGGCGGCGTGGCCGCCGAGCTTGCCGACGCCGGGATCGGCCACGGCGACCTGGTCATGCTGACCGCGCGGACCACGCCCGGGTATCTGCTCGCCTGGCTGGCGCTCGCGGCGCTCGGCGCCGTGACCGTGCCGGTCAACCCGGCGAGCGCGCCGGCCGAACTGGCCGGGCTGATCGGCCAGGTGCGGCCGGCCGTCGTGCTGACCGACCCCGACCTGTACCCGGCGCTCGACCAGGCGGACGGTGCTGGCGGGGCCAGAGGGGCCGGCGGTGCGAGTGGTGCTGGCGGGACTGGAGGGTACGGCGGGCACGGAGGGCCAGGCCTGGGCCCCGTGCTCGATCAGGCCGCCCGCCGCGACGGGCTGGTGCGAGCCGTTATCGATGTCAACCGGCTTGGCGCCGGCCGGACCGCCGGCCACGCGCTCGCGGACCTGCCGGGCGCGCCGGTCCGTCCCGACGACCTCGCCGTGCTGATCCCGACATCGGGCACGACGGGGCGTTCGAAGCTGGTCATGCAGACGCACCGGGCGTACGCGCTGGCCGGCGAGGGCTTTCCGTTCTGGATGGAACTGAACGCCTCCGACCGGCTGATGACGTCGCTGCCGCTGTTTCACATCAACGCGCCGATCTACTCGGTGCTCGGGTCGCTGGCGTGCGGAGCCGGGCTCGTGCTCGTGCCGAAGTTCTCGGCGAGCGGGTTCCTCGCAACCGCGCGCCGCCACGGGGCCACCGAGTTCAACGCGATCGGGGCGATGCTCGAGATCCTCATGCGCCAGCCCGAGCGCCCGGATGACGCGGACACGCCGCTGCGCCTGTGCTACGCCGGTCCGGCACCGGAGCGCGAGCGGCACGAGCAGATCGAGCGCCGGTTCGGAGTGCGGATCGTCGTCGGCTATGCGATGTCCGAGTCGCCGTACGGGCTGATCTGGCCGCGCGGGCGGCGGCCGTACGGCACCCTCGGCGCCGTGCGGCAGCATCCGTACGTGGGGACGATCAACGAGGTGAAGGTCGTGGCGCCGGGCGAGGTCGGACCGAGCGTGCCGGCCGGGGCCGCGGGGGACGCCGGAACGCCCGGGGAGGCCGGGGCGCCGGGGGAGGCCGGGGCCGCGCTCGGGCCGGGGGAGACGGGGGAGCTTTTGCTGCGCAACCCGGTGATCACGCCGGGTTACTGGGGCATGCCGCAGGAGACCGCGGCGGTGCTGGTGAAGGGGGATGGGCAGGAGGGCGGGGGCTGGCTGCGGACCGGCGACCTGGTCACGGTCAACGGCGACGGCACCTACACGTTCGTCGGCCGCCGCAAGGAGGTGCTCCGCCGCCGCGGCGAGAACCTGTCGCCGCTTGAGGTCGAGGAGGTGCTCGACTCGCACCCGGCCGTGCTCGAGTCCGCGGTCGTCGGAGTCGCCTCTGAGCTGACCGAGGAGGAGATCAAGGCCTTCGTCGTCCCGGCCCCCGGTGCGGAGATCGACCTGGCCGGGTTGCGCGACTACGCGGCGCAGAAGCTGTCGGCGTTCAAGGTGCCGAGGTTCTGGCAGGTCATCGACGAGTTGCCGCGGACCCCGACGGCGCGGATCGCCAAGCACCGGCTGCCGTCCGGCCGCCAGGACGGCGACTACGACAGCGCTGGTTCCCCATGATCGTGGCGGATCGACCGGTCTATGGTGGGTTGCGCCAAATCCGAAAAACTCACCCCCGATAACCAGGCCGCGCGCCTTGTCATCAGCTTCGGCACCGGCCGCGAGAAGAAACCTCACCCGGCGGCTGGCAGCGAGCCGGCCTCCCCGGTTCCCCGGGGCCATGGTCGCCCCGCTCAAGCACGCGTCCCCCGCCCCGACCCCGGACGCGCCCGGCCTGGACCTGTGCCCCGACCCCGGCGCCATCACCGAGCGAGCTGATCGGGCCGCGGTCGGCACGCGACCAGCCCAGGGACCTGCGCCTGACCTGCCGGTCCGCCACCCGCTCCGCCGTCGCGCTCCGCCGGCGCGCGGGCCATCGCGAACATCACTGCCACAACGATGTTCGTCTCGAGGCCAGTTCAGCAACATCGTTGTGGCACCGTGGTTCGCCGGCGAACATCGCTGCCACAACGATGTCGGCGGAGGCGGGCTAGGGCGAACATCGCTGCCACAACGATGTTGGCGGAGGCGGGCGAGGCGGGCGAGGCGCTCG
>DASPZH010000185.1:0-3367 GCA_035636335.1 Streptosporangiaceae bacterium | reverse complement strand
GCCGGCGGCCAGGTCGTGATCGGCGCCCTGGCCAGGCATGCCCAGGTGCTCGCCGACCCGGCCGTGAGGCAGGCGCAGCCGCTGGTCGGGCAGGCGCTGGCGCTGGTCGCGCACCCGGTGATCAGGAACCGCGGCACCACCGTCGGCAGCATCGTGCACGCGGACCCGGCCGGCGAGATGACCGCGGTGCTCGCGCTGCTCGGCGGGACCGTGCTGCTGGCCAGCACCGGCGGCGAGCGCTCCGTTGCGGCTGAGGATTTTTTTCTTGGCCCGCTGGAGCCCGACGTGCGGCATGACGAGCTTGCGACGCAGGTCGCCGTGCCCGTGCTGGCCGCGCGGGCCGGTTCGGCGTTCGCCGAGGTCAGCCGCCGGCACGGCGACTACGCGGTGTGCGGCGTCGCGGCCGTGGTCGAGCTGGACGAGGCGGGCGGCATCGGCCGCGCGCGCGCCGCCTACCTGTCGGTGGCCGGGACGCCGCTGGTGCTCGACCTGACCGAGGCCTGCCAGGGCGACGGGCTCGCGGCGGCGGGACGGCTGGCGATGGCGCGGGTCGCGCCGGTCTCCGACATCCACGCCACCGCGGCCTACCGGCGGCACCTGGCCGGGGTTCTCACCGAGCGGGCGCTGGCCGGGGCGCTCGCGCACGCGAGGGAGCGGTCAGGTGGCTAGCGCCAGCGAAGAGGCGGCGATTACGCAATCGCGTCACGAACTGTTCGACGTCAGCCTGGTCGTCAACGGGGTGCCGCGAACGGTCCGGGTGCCCGCCAGGAGGCTGCTGTCCGACTGCCTGCGCCATGACCTGCGGCTGACCGGCACGCACGTGGGCTGCGAGCACGGGGTCTGCGGGGCATGCACGGTGCTGCTCGACGGCGTTGCCGCGCGGTCGTGCCTGATGCTCGCGGTCACCGCGGACGGGGCGCGGATCACGACGGTGGAGGGACTCACCCAGCCGGACGGAACGCTGTCCGCGGTCCAGCAGGCGTTCGCCGACTGTCACGGCCTGCAGTGCGGGTTCTGCACCCCCGGCTTCCTGACCACGATCACGGCCGGGCTGGCCGAGAACCCGGACCCGACCGAAGCGCAGGCGCGGGAGATCATCGGCGGCAACCTGTGCCGGTGCACCGGCTACCAGAACATCGTCAAGGCCGTGCTCAGGGCCGCCGAGCTGCGCCGGGCCGCCGGGCTGCGCGGGGCGGGTGCCAAGTGACCGCGATGTTCGGCGAGCCGATCCCGCGGGTCGAGGACGACCGGCTGCTCCGCGGCGACGGCGCGTACCTCGACGACCTCGGGCACGACGCGCTGGCGGCGGCGTTCGTGCGCAGCCCGCACGCGCACGCTCGGGTGCTCGACATCGACGTGTCGGGCGCGCTGGACGTCGACGGCGTGGCCGCCATCTACGCCTACGAGGACCTGGACGGGCGAGTCGCCGAGCCGCTGCCGCTGCTGATCCCGCACCCGGCGCTGACCCACGGCCGGACCGGTTACCCGCTCGCCGCCGGCGAGGTCAACTACGTGGGCGAGCCGGTGGTGATGGTGGTCGCCGCCGACCGGTACCTGGCCGAGGACGCGGCCGACCGGATCATGGTGGACTACGAGCCGCTGCCCGCCGTGGTCGGCGTGGACGCGGCGCGGGCCGCCGAGCGCCTGGTCCACCCCGACGTGCCGGGCAACGTCGCCGGGCACCTGGTGCAGGAGAACGGGGACGCCGTCGCGGCGATCGCCTCGGCGGCGCACACGCTCGACCTCGACCTGTACATCGAGCGATCGGCCTCGACGCCGCTGGAGGGCCGCGGCGTGCTGGCCCGCTGGGACACCGAGTCACGGCGGCTGCGGATCTGGACCTCGACCCAGACCTCGACCGGTGTCCGGGCCGCGGTGGCGGCCAAGCTGGGCCTGGCGCTGGCCGACGTGGACGTGATCACCCCGGACGTGGGCGGCGCGTTCGGCGTCAAGATCGTGCACCCGTGGCCGGAGGAGGTGCTCGTGCCGTGGGCGGCGAAGCTGCTCGGCCGTCCGGTCAAGTACACCGAGGACCGGATCGAGCACTTCGTGGCCAGCGCGCACGAGCGCGGCCAGCGGCACCAGGTCAGGGTCGGGTTCGACGACGACGGCCGGATACTCGGCCTGGACGTACGGTTCTGGCACGACAACGGCGCCTATATCCCGTACGGGCTGATCGTGCCGATCATCACCTCGACTCAGTTGCTCGGGCCCTACAAGCCCGGTGCGTACCGGGTGGAGTTCAGCTCGCTGTACACCAACACGGTGATCGTCACGCCGTTCCGGGGCGCGGGACGGCCGCAGGGCGTGTTCGTGATGGAGCGGACGATCGACGCGGTCGCGGCGGCGCTCGGCCTGGACCGGGCCGTGGTCCGCGAGCGGAACTTCATCCGTCCCGAGGAGATGCCGTACGACCAGGGGCTGATCTTCCAGGACGGCAGGCCGCTGATCTACGACTCGGGCGACTACCCGGCCGCGCTGGCCAGGCTGAAGGCGATGGTCGGCTGGGACGGCTTCGCGGCCGAGCAGGCCGCGGCCCGCGCGCAGGGCAGGCGGCTGGGGATCGGGCTTGCCTGCTACGTGGAGGGAACCGGGGTCGGGCCGTACGAGGGCGCCCACGTGGTGGTCGAGACCTCGGGGAAGGTCAAGGTCGCGACCGGGCTGACCAGCCAGGGACAGGGGCACCAGACGGTGCTGGCCCAGATCGTCGCGGACGAGCTCGGCGTGCCGATGCGGGACATCGAGGTCGTGACGGGGGACACTCGCGCGTTCGGCTACGCGGTCGGCACGTTCGCGTCCCGCACGGCCGTGATGAGCGGGTCGGCGGTCGCGCTCGCCGCCCGGGCCGCGCGGGCCAAGGCGATCAGGGTCGCCGCCGCCGCGCTGGAGGCCGCACCGGAGGACATGGAGATAACCGGCGGGATCGTCGGGATCAAGGGCGACCCGGAGTCCGGGATCGCGCTCGGCACCGTCGCAGTGCTGTCCAACCCGCTGCGATACGCGTTCGACGAGGCGGCCCAGGCGGCGACGCAGTTCGCCGGCGGCGACGCCGGCGCCCCGCCGGTCGCCGAGGGCGACGAGCCGGGGATCGAGGGCCGGGCGTTCTTCTCCCCGCTCCGCTCGACGTTCGCGTCCGGCGTCCACGCGGTGATCGTGGAGACCGACCCGGACACCGCCGAGGTCCGGATCCTGCGGTACTGCGTCGTGCACGACTGCGGCACGCTGATCAACCCCCGGATCGTGGAAGGCCAGATCCACGGCGGCGTCGCGCAAGGCGTCGGCGGCGCGCTGTACGAGCGGATCGCCTACGACGAGACCGGCCAGCTCCAGAACGCCTCGTTCATGGACTTCCTGATGCCCTACGTCA
>DASPZH010000184.1:0-12703 GCA_035636335.1 Streptosporangiaceae bacterium | reverse complement strand
CTGAACGCCTGCGGGAAGTTGCCGAGCTGCTCCCCGGTCTGGCCGATCTCCTCCGAGTACAGCCCGAGGTGGTTGGCGTAGGTGTGCATCTTGAGGAACGTCAGTTCGGCGTCCTCCAGCCGGCCCGCCCTGGCCAGCGCGTCCACGTACCAGAACGTGCAGAGCGAGAACGTGCCCTCGCTGCCGCGCAGGCCGTCCGGGGTCATGCTCGGGTTGTACCGGTACACCAGGCTGTCGGAGACCAGCTTGTCGTCCATGGCGCCGAGCGTGGACAGCCACATCGGATCACGCGGGGCGACGAACCCCTGCAGCGACATCTGCAGCAGCGACGAGTCGAGCACGTCGCTGTCGTAGTGCTGGGTGAACGCCTTGACCTTGGGATTCCAGGCCCGGTCCATGATCTGGTTGTAGATCCGGTCGCGCTCCGTCAGCCACCGGCCCACCTGCGCCGGTCGGGCGTGATGCTCGGCGATCCTGATCGCCCGGTCGAGGGCGACCCAGGACTGGAACCGCCCGTAGGTGAAGTCCTTCCGCCCGCCCCTGGTTTCCCAGATGCCCTCTTCCGGCTGGTCCCAGTGCTCGGCCAGCCAGTCGATCATGTCCGCGACGGCCATCCAGCCCTGGTGCGGGATCGAGAAGCCGTTCTGGTCGGCCAGGTAGACGGCGTCCATCGCCTCACCGTAGATGTCAAGCTGCAACTGGTCGGCGGCGCCGTTTCCGATCCTGACCGGCTTGGCGCCGCGCCAGCCCTCGAAGTGCTTCAGGACCTCCTCGGTCAGGTCCGACGACCCGTCGACCCGGTACATGATCTTCAGCGGACCCGACTTCCCGCCCGCATGCTCGCTCACGCGCTCCCTGAGCCAGCCGCCGAACTTCGCGGCCTCTTCGGCGTAGCCGAGGCCGAGAAGGGCGTAGATGGAGAACGATCCGTCGCGTACCCAGGTGAAGCGGTAGTCCCAGTTGCGCTCGCCACCCGGGTCCTCTGGCAGCCCGGCCGTGGCAGCGGCCACCGGTGCGCCAGTCGGGTGGTAGGTGAGCAGCTTCAGCGTCATCGCCGAGCGGGCCACCATGTCCCGCCACCGGCCGGTGTAGGTACTGCGATGCAGCCAGTCGCGCCAGAACCGGGTCGTCTCGTCGAGCATCCGGTCGAGCTCGCCCGGCTGCATCCGCTTCGGCGCGCCGCTCATCGAGTCGATCACCACGCCGGCCGTCTCGCCCTCGCGCAGCGTCCACGAAGCTCGCAGGCCGTTGCCCGCGCGCTTCAGGGCTGACCCGTTGCTCTCCGCGGCGTGCTGGCCCGGGGGGACGACCATGTGCACGGTCAGCCGCATGGCGTCCGAGCTGAGCGTCGCGCCGTGAGCGGACAGTTCTGTCTTGTGCTTGGCGCGCCCGTAGTCGAACCGCGGCTGCAGGTCCATCCCGAACCGCATCGTGCCGCGGGGAACCCGCAGCATCCGCACCAGCCGGTGCTTGTCGGTCGCCCGGCCGGTGAGCGGTGGCATGAAGTCGAGCAGTTCGCCGACGCCATCGGCCGTGATGAACCGGGTCACGAGCACGGCGGATTCCGGCAGGTAGAGCTGCTTGGTCACGTAGCCGCTATGTTCAGGCGCGATCTGGAAGTGGCCGCCGTTGTCCGCGTCGAGCAGTGATGCGAAAACGCTCGGCGCGTCGAACCGCGGGCAGCAGAACCAGTCGATTGTTCCGTTGTCGGTGACGAGCGCGGCCGTCTGCAGGTCGCCGATCAGTCCGTGGTCGGCGATGTTCGGGTAGCGGTCCACTGTCGTATCCCCCCGTGATCCTTGATGTCACCTGAGCCGCTCGGCCAGGTGGTCGCCGACCCTGATCGCGTTGGCCATCACGGTCAGCGCCGGGTTGACCGCGCCGATGCTCGGAAAGATGCTCGCGTCGGCGAAGTAGAGGTTGTCCAGCTCATGTGCCTTGCAGGTGATGTCGGCCACGCAGGTCAAGGGATCAGGGCCGAAACGGGCCGTGCCCGCCTGGTGTGCCACGCCGGCGATCGGCACCGCCATGTCCATGTAGAAGTTCTTGGACAGGACATGGTGAGCGGCCAGCCCGGTCTTGTTCAGGATGGTCTTCAGCTCCCGGTACAGGCCGTCGGTCTCGGTCGCGTTGGTGAACCGGTACGCCAGGTGCACGTTCCCCTCGCCGTCGACGGTCACCCGGTTGCCCGGCATCGGCAGGTCCTCGGTGGTCAGCCAGATGTCGACGCTGTGCCTGGCCACCTCCTCCAGGCTCCAGTGCGGGGCGAGCCTGGTCAGCTTGGGCTCCTCGCCCTTCATGGCGCCCGGGTTGGACTTGCCGAGTAGCTGGATGTTGCCGAGCGGCGGCCGCGAGCCGTCGGACAGGTAGAAGTCGTTCAGGCCGAGGGTCTTCTGGTAGACGGTCTCGTTCGGCTCCTTGGCCAGCGCGGCGACGGCCTTGCTGTTGTGGAACATGTAGTTCCTGCCGACCTGGTCGGACCCGTTGGCCAGGCCGCGGGGATGCCGGTCCGAGGCGGACCGCAGCAAGATCTTCGCCGTGTTGGCCGCGCCGGCCGCGAGCACCACGATGTCGGCGCCGTAGGTCTCCCGCTGGCCGGCCCGGTCCACCCGCACCTGCGTGACGGCGCGCCCGGACGGGTCGGTGGCCAAGCCGGTCACCTCGGCGCCCGTGAGCAGCGTGACGGTCGGCAGGCCGAGCAGCGGCCGGACGGCGATGACCTCCGCGTCGGCTTTGGCGTGAACCAGGCACGGGTATCCGTCGCACCAGGCGCAGCGGATGCAGGTGCTGGCCGGCCGGCGGTCCTCGTCGAGCAGGATGCCGCACGGCGCGTGGAACGGGTGGTAGCCGGACGCGGCCATGTCGTCGGCGAGCTGGGCGATCCTCGGCTCGTGCGAGACCGGCGGCCACGGGTACTGCTTCGACGCCGCTCCCTCGGTCGGGTCCTCGCCGTGGTTGCCGTGCACCTGGTAGAGCCATTCCGCCCGGGTGTAGTACGGCTCCAGGTCGGCGTAGCCGATCGGCCAGGCCGGCGACTCGCCGTCGGAGTACCTGATCGGCCCGAAATCGGCCGGGCGCAGCCGGTACAGCGCGGCGCCGTACATCTTGGTCGCCCCGCCGACGTAGTAGTGCACCTGCGGCTGGAACGGCGCCCCCTCGGCGTCGTACCAGGTGTCGGGGGAGATGTACCGGCCGTCGACGAACACCGCGCCCGGCTCCCAGTTCTGCGTCTCGCGCGGCAGGAAGTCCCCGCGCTCGAGCAGCAGGATCTTCTTGCCGGACGGCGCGAGCGCGTGGGCCAGCGTCCCGCCACCGGCGCCGGTGCCGACGATGATGACGTCATACCGATCGGTCATGGCGTAAACATGCCCTGCGCCCGCGAATTACACATCACCCCGCACGGGTGGTGCCAAGACGTCCCCCAGCAGGAACGGTAACGCCTGACGAGCGGCCCCGGGGGGAGCCGCGGCCGGGGGGCAGGATGACGCTGGATCTGGCGCGCTGGCAGTTCGCGCTGACGTCCATCAACCATTTCTTCTTCGTACCCGTCACCATCGGACTGGCCTTCCTGACCGCGCTGCTGCAGACCTCCTGGTATCGCCGGGGCAAGCCCGAGTACCTGCGCCTGACCAGGTTCTTCGGCACGCTCCTGGTGATCAACGTGGCGGTCGGCGTGGTCACCGGCCTGGTGCAGGAGTTCGAGTTCGGGATGAACTGGTCGGCCTACTCCCGGCTGGTCGGCGACATCTTCGGCGCGCCGCTGGCGATGGAGGGGCTGGTCGCGTTCTTCCTCGAGTCCACCTTCCTCGGCCTGTGGATCTTCGGCTGGGACCGGCTGTCCCGCCGGGTGCACCTGCTCTCGATCTGGCTGGTCGCGCTGGGGACGCTGCTGTCCGCGGCGTTCATCATGGCGGCCAACTCGTGGATGCAGCACCCGGTCGGCTACGCGATCGACAAGGCGACCGGGCGCCCGCGACTCGACGACATCTGGGCGGTGCTGACCAACCCGGTGTTCGGATGGGGCTACCTGCACGTCATCCTCGCCTCGCTGGTGACCGCGTCGGGCGTGATGCTGGCCGTCTCCGCCTGGCAGCTTCGCAAGGTGCGCTCGGCCAACCGGGAGAACGGAGAGCACGGGGAGCACGGGGAGATCTTCGGGCTCTCGCTGAAACTGTCCCTGATCGTGCTGGTCCCGGCGATGGTCCTGGCGCTGTTCGTCGGCAGCGAGCTCGGCGTGGTCGAGGCCCGATACCAGCCGATGAAGATCGCGGCGGCCGAGGCCCAGTGGGCGACCTGCCAGCCGTGCTCGTTCTCGCTGTTCCAGATCGGCGGCGGGAACAACGACCACACCCCGACCCAGGTCATCCAGATCCCGCACCTGCTGTCGTTGCTCGCGACGAACTCCTGGAACGGGAAGGTGATCGGCCTCAGCCCGCTGCAGGCGCAGTACGCGAACAAGTACGGGCCGGGAACCTACGTGCCCAACGTCTTCGTCCAGTACTGGTCGATGCGGGTGATGGCCTACACCGCCACGCTGGTGTTCCTGCTCGGGCTCTGGGGGCTCTGGCTGATGTGGCGCAAGAGGTTCGCCGCCTCCCGCTGGTTCCTGCTCGCCGCGACCTGGGCGGTGATCCTGCCGTTTGGCATGAACACGGCCGGCTGGCTGCTCACCGAGAGCGGCAGGCAGCCGTGGATCGTGCAGGGCATCCAGCTCACCCGCGACGGCGTCTCGCCGTCGGTCGGCCTCACCGACGTGGTGATCAGCCTGGTGGCGTTCGGCCTGCTCTACACCGCCCTGGGCGTCGTAGACGTGGTGCTGATGATGCGGTACTCGCGGCGGGAGATCGCGCCGGCGCCGGCCGCCGTCGACCCGCAGGCCCGCGTGCCTTCGATGCTGTACTAGGGGGAGCAGATGACGCTCGTCTCGTTCTGGTTCCTGCTGATCGCCGTCGTGTGGACCGGGTTCTTCGTCCTCGAGGGGTTCGACTTCGGTGTCGGCATGCTGCACGCCGTGGTCGGCCGGGACGAGCCCGGCCGGCGGGCGGCGATCAACACGATCGGGCCGCTGTGGGACGGCAACGAGGTGTGGCTGATCGTCGCGGGCGCCGCGATGTTCGCCGCGTTCCCCGGCTGGTACGCGACGATGTTCTCCGGCTTCTACCTCGCGCTCGTGCTGCTGCTCGGCGCGCTTATGGTGCGCGGGGCCTCGTTCGAGTACCGCGGCAAGCGGGACGGCGCGACCTGGCGGCGCACCTGGAGCGCCCTGATGACGGCCGGCAGCGCGGCGGTGCCCGTGCTGATCGGGGTCGCGCTCGGCGACCTGCTGCACGGGCTGCCGGTCAACGCCGCCCACGAGTACACCGGGTCCTTCTTGACCCTGCTCCAGCCGTACGGGATCCTCGCCGGCGTCACGTTCCTCGCGATCTGCGTGACGCACGGCGCCACCTTCCTGGCCCTGAAGACCTCCGGCGGCCTCCGCGCCAGGGCGCTGGCGCTGGCTCGCCGGTCGGCTCCGGTCACCGCGCTCGCGGTGCTCGCGTTCGCGCTGTGGACGCACGCGATCGCCGGGAAGGGCCTGCTGATCAACCCGGTCGAGATCATCGCCGTGCTCGCCGTCCTCGCCGGCGCGTGGCTCGTCCGCGCTGACCTGGAGGCGTGGGCGTTCGCCGCGACCACGCTGGCGATGGCGACGGCCGTGCTGTCGATCTTCAGCGAGCTGTACCCGAAGGTCATGGTGTCCAGCACGAACTCCGCGTACAGCCTGACCATTCACAACAGCGCGGCGGGGTCGTACTCGCTGAAGGTGATGACGGTCGTGGCCGCGATCTTCCTGCCCGTCGTGCTCGCCTACACGGCCTGGACCTACTACGTGTTTAGGCGCCGCCTTTCCGACAAGGACTTCCAGGTGCAGCACACGGCCCACTGAAGGAGTTAGCCATGACCGCACCGTCACAGCGGGCAGATGCCCTCGTGATCTTCGGCGCCACCGGCGACCTGGCCAAGCTCGAGACGTTCCCCGCCCTGGTCGGCCTGGTCGAGCGCGGCGTGCTCGACATGCCGGTCATCGGCGTCGCCAAGAGCGGCTGGGGGATCGACCAGTTCCGCGGCTACGCCGCCGACTCGCTGCGCCGCAACGGCATCGACCCGGCCGCGCCCGCGGCGGCCAAGATGCTCGGCCTGCTCAGGTACATCGACGGAGACCTGACCGCGAACGCCACCTACGACCAGATGGCCGCCGAGGTCGGCCCGGGCAAGAAGGTGCTCTACTACCTCGAGGTCCCGCCCCCGCTGTTCGGCCGGATCGCCGACGGGATCGCGGCGGCCGGCGGCGCCAGCGGGTCGCGGGTCATGGTCGAGAAGCCGTTCGGCCACGACCTGGCCAGCGCGCAGGCGCTGAACACCACCATGCACCAGCACTTCGCCGAGGACGACATCTACCGGGTGGATCACTGGCTCGGCCTCGACCCGGTGGAGAACATGCTTTTCGTCCGCTTCGCCAACTCGATCGTCGAGCCGCTGCTGAACCGGACGTACGTGCGGAGCGTCCAGATCACGATGGCCGAGGCGTTCGACGTGTCGGACCGGGGCGCGTTCTACGACCGGACCGGCGCGATCAGGGACGTACTGCAGAACCACCTGCTCCAGGTGCTCGCGTCGGTGCTGGCCGAGCCGCCGGATCACCGCGGCCTCGACCCGTGGCGGACCGCCAAGGCGACGGTCATTTCGGCGCTGTCGCCGCTCGCGCCCGAGACCACGGTCCGCGGTCAGTACGAGGGATACCAGCAGGTCGGCGGGGTCGACCCGAAGTCGACGGTCGAGACCTTCGTGGCCATCAGGCTCGCGCTGAACTCCTGGCGCTGGGAGGGCGTTCCGATCCTGATCAGGGCGGGCAAGTGCCTTCCGGTCACCGGCACCGAGGTCTACCTCAGGTTCCGCGATCCCGCGAGCGATGTGTTCGGCCTGGAACCAGGCGGCGGCGCGGTCAGCGCGCTGCACTTCCGCGTCAACCCGGCCGCCAGCGTCGCCGTCACCCTGACCGGCAAGAAGCCGGGACCGGGCTGGCAGCCGCAGACGGAGACGCTGACGTTCGCCGAGCAGCCGGCCGCTGACATGCGGCCCTACGACCGGCTGATCGGGGCGGCGCTCGCCGGGGACCGCGGCCTGTTCGCCAGGCAGGACACGGTCGAGGCGGCCTGGCGGGTCGTCGATCCCGTGCTCGGTGACGCGGTGCCCGTGCACCGGTACGCCAAGGGAAGCTGGGGCCCGAAGGAGGCAGACGCGCTGCTGCCCGACGGGGAGTCCTGGCACGACGTAGAGGGCTAGCCGGCTATGGACAAGCAGGCGCGGCACCGCGTCGTGATCGTGGGCGGCGGCTTCGCGGGACTGTTCGCCGTCCGGGCGCTGCGCCGGGGGCCGTTCGCGATCACGCTGATCGACCAGAGCGAGCACCATCTGTTCCAGCCGCTGCTGTACCAGTGCGCGACCGGCATCTTGTCCGAGGGCCAGATCACCGCGCCGCTGCGCCAGGTACTGCGGCGCGAGGCCAACGTCGAGTGCGAGCTGGCGCGGGCGGTCGACGTCGACGCCGGCCGCCGCCTGCTGATCTGCCGCCGGCCGCTCGGCTCCCGGCTCGAGGTGGGCTACGACTACCTGATCGTGGCCGCGGGTGTAGAGCAGTCCTACTTCGGTCACGACAAGTTCAGGCCGCTGGCGCCCGGGATGAAGACGATCGCCGACGCGCTGACCATCAGGCGCCGCGTGTTCGGCGCGTTCGAGATGGCCGAGACGGCGGCCGACCCCGCCGAGCGGGCCAAGTGGCTCACGTTCGCGCTGGTCGGCGCCGGACCGACCGGGGTCGAGCTGGCCGGGCAGATCAGGGAGCTGGCGACCAAGACGCTGCGCGAGGAGTTCAGGCACGTCGACCCCGAGGATGCGCGGGTGCTGATCTTCGACGGCGGGACCGCGCCGCTGGCCTCGTTCGGCGAGAAGCTGTCGAGGCGGACGGCCGACACGCTGCGCGGGCTCGGCGTCGAAACGCACATGGGATCGACCGTCACCGACGTCTTCCCTGGCGGCCTCCGGGTGCGCGACCGGCACGGGACCGAGACCAGCTTCGACGCGGCGACGGTGCTGTGGACCGCGGGCGTGGCCGCGCCTCCGTTCGCCGCCGCGCTGGCCAACGCGACCGGGGCGGAGCAGGACCGGGCCGGGCGCGTTCTCGTCGCCGACGACCTGACCATCGCCGGGCACCCGGAGATCTCGGTGGTCGGCGACATGATGAGCCTGGGCGGGCTGCCCGGCGTCGCCGAGGTGGCGATGCAGGCGGGCCACCACGCTGGCCGGCGGATCCGCCGCGCGGTGGCCGGGCACGCCGACCCCGGGCCGTTCCGGTACCGCGACGTCGGCTCGGCCGCCTACATCGCCCGGGGCCGCGCCGTGGTCTCGGCCGGGCCGCTGCGCCTGAGCGGTTTCGTTGGCTGGATCTTCTGGCTGTTCATCCACATCGCGTTCCTGACCGGGTTCCGCAACCGGGTCGGCGCCGTGCTGACCTGGTGGATGGCGTTCACCCGCGACGTCAGGCGGGAACGCGCCTTCACCGCCCGCGAGGTCGGGCTGATGCCGGCGATCTACGCCCCGGCCGGCGGCGAGGCCGGCACAGGAGCCAGCACCGGGGCCGACGCGGGGGCCGACGCGGGAGGCACGGCTGCGTGAGCGGAACGACTGCCGGGGCATCGGCGGTGAGACGGCGGCTGCTCACCGAGTCGGGACCTCGAGGCCCGGCCCGCGGCTACCTGGTCGCCACGGTACTGGTCGGGCTGACCGGCGCGGGGCTCGTCCTGGCCCAGGCGGGACTGCTTGCGCACGTGCTGTCCGCCGCCGCGACCGGGACCGGCGCGGGCGCGCTGCGCGGCAGCCTGCTCCTGCTGCTCGCCGTCCTGGCCGGGCGCGCCGCCGCCGCTCACGCCGGGGAGGCCGCCGCCCTGCGCGGTGCCGCCGCGGTCAAGCAGCGGCTGCGGTCCAGGCTGACCAGGCAGGCCCTGCGCCTCGGCCCGGCCTGGCTCGGCCGGCAGCGCCCGGGCGAGATCGCCACGCTGGCGACCGGCGGCCTCGACTCCCTCGACCCGTACTTCGCCAGATACCTGCCGCAGCTCGTGCTGGCCGCCGTTGTCCCGGTCGCGGTCCTGGCCACGGTGACCTCGGCGGACTGGATCTCCGGCCTGATCATCGCCGTGACCCTGCCGCTGATCCCGCTGTTCGCGGCGCTCGTCGGGCTGCGAACCAGGGCGCAGGCCCGCCGCACCTGGCAGCTTCTGGCCAAGCTGAGCGGCCACTTCCTCGACGTCGCGGCGGGGCTGACGACGCTGAGGCTGTTCGGCCGCGCGGCAGCCCAGGAGCGCGTGATCGGCGAGGTCACGAGCGCGTACCGGGCCGCCGTGATGGCCACGCTGCGGATCGCGTTCCTGTCGGCGCTCGTGCTCGAGCTGTCCGCCTCGCTGGCAACCGCGCTGGTGGCGGTCGAGGTCGGCCTGCGGCTGCTCTACGGCCAGCTTGGCTACGCCACGGCGCTGTTCGTGCTGCTGCTCACGCCCGAGGCCTACCTGCCGCTGCGCAACGCGAGCGCGCAGTTCCACGCCAGCGCGGACGGGGTCGCCGCCGCGGGCCGGGCGTTCGAGATCCTCGACACGCCGGCCCCGTCCGCCCGGCCGGGGCCGGGCCGAACCGCCGTCGGCGACCTGCGCCTGCAGCCCATCAGCCTCAACGGGATCAGCGTGGTTTATCCCGGCCGCGCAGAGCCGGTCATCGACCGCCTGGATCTGACCGTCGTCCCTGGGGATCGGATCACGATCGCCGGCGCGAACGGCGCGGGAAAGTCCACCCTGCTGAGCCTGCTGCTCAGGTTGGCCGAGCCGACCGGCGGACGCATCGAGGTCGGCGGGGCCGACCTGCGCGACATGGCGGTGCAGGCGTGGCGGCGTCAGATCGGCTGGCTGCCGCAGCATCCCACGCTGTTCGGCTGGACCGTGGCCGAGAACATCTTGCTCGGGCGCCCGGGCGCCTCGACGGCGGACGTCGAGCGGGCGGCAGCCCTGGCCGGCGCGGCCGACTTCATCCGCGACCTCCCCGACGGGTACGCCACGGTGCTCGACGACCGGGCGCTGCGCCTGTCGGCCGGGCAGCGCCAGAAGATCGCGCTGGCCAGGCTGTTCCTGCGGGACGCCCCGTTGCTGCTGCTCGACGAGCCGACCGCGCACCTGGACCGCGCCAGCGCCGCGGACGTCGGCGCCGCGATCGGCCGTCTCGCGGCGGACCGCACGGTCATCGTGGTCACCCACCGCGGCGACGTGATCGCCGGCGCCGGCCGGGCGCGGGAACTGCTGATGCGCGGCGGGAAGATCTGCGAGCTGACGCCGGCCCCGCCGCCGGCGGCCGTTCGCGCGGCCGTCGGCGCGACCGCGAGCGCGACCCTGACCGCGACCCTGAGCGCGACCCCGGTGCCGGGACTATGAGCAGGGGCAGCCCGGAGCGCAGCGACAGGTCGGGGCCGGCCGGGGCCGACGCCGGGGCGCTGGTGCGAATCTTCAGGCTCGCCCGGCCGCTGCGCGGCCGGCTGGTGCTCGCGGTGGGTGCCGGCGCGCTGGCGACGGGCTGCGGCGTCGGGCTGCTTGCCGTGTCCGGCTTCCTGCTGTCCCGGGCCTCGGAGCACCCGGACATCGCCGTGCTGTCCGCGGCGGTCGTCGCGGTCCGGGGTCTGTCCATCGGGCGCGGGACGTTCCGCTACGCCGAGCGGCTGGCCTCGCACGACGTCGCGCTCCGGGTGCTGGCACAGGTCCGGGTGACGGTCTGGCGCCGGCTGGCGGCGCTCGCCCCGGCCGGGCTGCCCGCGTTCCGGTCCGGTGACCTGCTCGCCCGCCTCGTCAGCGATGTCGACGCGACCCAGGACCTGTTCATCCGGGGCGTGACACCGCCGCTGGCCGCGGCGCTCGCGGGCGCGGGCGCCGCGGTGGCCTGCGCGGCGCTGCTCGGCCCGGCCGGCTTGCTGCTCGCCGCGGGGCTGATCGCCGGGGGGGTCGTCGTGCCCGGCCTTGCCCTGGCCGTCGCGAGGATCGCCGCGCGGCGCACCGGGCCGGCCAGGGGCCAGTTCGGCGCGGCGATCCAGGACGTCATGGCCGGCGCCGCCGACCTGCAGGCGTTCGGCGCGGAGGACATCGCGCTCGGCCGGGCCGAGTCCGCCAACCGCGAACTCGCCAGGCTGGCCGGCCGATCCGCCGCCGCGTCGGGCCTGGGTGCCGGGCTGGCCAGCCTGACCGCCGGCGTGACGCTCTGGGGGGTGCTGCTGCTCGGCGTGTCGGCGGTCGGCTCGGGCGCGCTCAGCCGGGTGCCGCTGGCCGTGCTCACGCTGACCGCGCTGGCCGCGTTCGAGGCGGTCACCGGGCTGCCGGCGGCGGCGATGCAGCTCAGCCAGGCCAGGACCAGCGCCGGTCGGGTCGCCGACGTGCTGGACGCCCCGGAACCGGTCTCCGACCCGCCGGATCCGCGGCCGCTGCCGCCCCGCCCGCCCGCGGCGGCCGGTCACGCCGCGCGGGACCCGCTCACGGTGAGCCTGCGCGACGCCCGCGTGCGTTACGAGCCGAACGGTCCGCTCGCGATCGACGGGGTCAGCCTGGACCTGCCGCCTGGCCGGCGGATCGCCCTCGTCGGTCCCAACGGCGCAGGGAAGTCGACGGTCGCGGCCGTGCTGCTCCGCTTCCGCGACCTGACCGGCGGTTCGGTCACCCTGGGCGGACACGACCTGGCCAGCTACCGCGCCGACGACGTACGGACCCTGATCGGCGGCTGCCCGCAGGACCCGTACATCTTCGACGCCAGCATCGCCGAGAACCTGCGGATCGCGCGCCCCGCCGCCTCGGCGGCGGAACTGGCCCAGGCGGCGGCCCGCGCAGGCCTGGCCGGGTGGATCGCGTCGCTGCCCGACGGGCAGCACACCCGGGCCGGACCGGGCGGCGCCGCGGTCTCGGGCGGCCAGCGGCAGCGGATCGCGCTGGCCAGAGCGTTGCTGGCCGACCCGGCAGTGCTCATACTCGACGAGCCGACCGCCCACCTCGATCCCGACGGCCGCCGCTCTCTGACCGCCGACCTGCTCACCGCTACCGCGGGGCGGGCGGTCTTGCTGATCACCCACGACCTCGACGGGCTCGACCGGGTCGACGAGATCATCGTGCTCGAGGGCGGCCGGGTCACCGAGCGGGGAACTCATCGCGAGCTCGTCGGCCGCGACGGGCCGTTTCGGCGCATGTGGCGATCCGCGTGGCCGGCTCGTGATACTCAGGATGGATGGACCGGCTTACCGAGATCACCGCCGGGATTTTCGTTGCTACTAGTGATTGTTTCACGACCACCAGCACGGTCGTGTCCGCGGGCGACGGCGGCTGCATGGTCATCGATCCCGCGGTCACCGTCGCCGACCTGGCCGGCCTGGCCGCGGACCTGGGCCGCCTGTCGCTCACGCCGCGGGCGGGCTTCGCCACGCATCCGCACTGGGACCACATCCTGTGGAGCGCGGGCCTGGGCGGCGCGCCGCGATACGCGTCCGCCACCGCGGTCGCCGTCGCCGAGCGCGAGCGCGCCGGGCTCCTCGAGGGCGTCCAGCGGTCGGCGCCCGGCCACGACCTGGAGTTGTTCGGACGGCTGACACCGCTGGCGG
>DASPZH010000183.1:0-3098 GCA_035636335.1 Streptosporangiaceae bacterium | reverse complement strand
ATCGGGCGCCCGGCGCCGTCACACCCTTACGGCGCCGGGCGCCACACATCGACGGTGATGCCGCGCGGCTCTTCGCAGAACCGCCCGGTCGGCGAGACCCGCCTGAGCAGCGCGCGCATGTCCCGCTCGAATGTGGCCCGGCGGGCACCGAGCAGATGCGGAGCCGCGAAGGACAGCGAGAACACCGACGCCACGATCTCGTCCTCGGTGCGCTCGGCCACCCGGCCGCCGCCAACGGTCAGCCGGGTCGGCCCGCTGAAGCCGGCAACGGAGAGCACGTCCTCGTCGCTGAATCCCATGGTCTCGTCGCTGACCGCCGCCGCGGCGGACCGCGTTCCGCGGCCCGCCCGTCTGGTGCTGCCCAGGTACGCTTCGACCAGGCGGTAGATCTCCGCCCGCGGTGGCCTGGGCAAGGGCAGCGGATGGTCGCCAGGCACGCCCTCGTGGGTGGTGGCATAAACCAGCACGCACGCACCGGCCGGCTCGAGGACGCCGGCGACCAGTCTGGCTACCCTCGGCCGGTCGAGCCAGTGAAACGACTGCGCGAACGTGACGACGCGGAATCGCCCGAGGCCGGGCGGGATGTCCTCCGCGCGCATGAGCAGCCAGTCGACGTTCGCGACCCCCGCGCGCCTGGCCCGCGCGCGGGCCGCCGCGATCATCCCGGCGCTGCCGTCGACCCCGGTCGCCGACCCGAACAGCGGCGCGAGCAGCAGCGTCAGCGGTCCCGGCCCGCACCCGACGTCCAGCAGGCGGCCCGTGCCGTCGAGGCCGAGCTCAGACCGCAGCGCGTTGGCGACCTCGCCGGGGTACGGCATCCGGCCGACTCCGTAGTACGGAGCGGCGCCCGCGTACAAGGTCTCGTCCCACTGCCAGCCCGCGGCCGCTGCTCCCATGGTCTCCATCATGGTCACCGGCGCCCCGGATGGCACGGCCGGCGCCGGTCGGCCGGGCTAGGCTAAGGCGTCGCGCGGCCGGAGCGTGCCAGCCGGTCGAGCGCGTGCCGCGCCCGGCTCAGCGCTGTCCTGGCCTGGCGGGCGTCGCGCCTGGCCCGCACCAGGCGCTGCTGCTCGCGCTGCAGCCGTTCGGCCAGGGACTTGACCGACTCGTCGATCTCGCGCTCGGCGGCGGCCGCGGCCTCGTTGGCGGCGTCGGCCTCGGCGACCGCCTGCTCGGCGGCGGCAACGACCTGACGGCGTTCCCGCTCCCGCTCGGCGCGCGCCTCGGCCTCGTCCGGCGGCGCGCCCGCTTCGCCCGCCGGCTGGCCCGCGCGAGCCTGCCGTGAGCGGACTCCCGACGCGGCAGCGCGCGGCGGCGCGGCGGCCGGCGCGGTCCCGATGCCGGGCCCGAAGCCCGCCCAGCGCGCGGCGCGGAGCAGCGTCCCGGCCGCGACCTGCTCGGCGACCTGCGGGTCGGCCAGCGCCGCGCTGAACGTGTCGGTGACCTCGTCCCGCAGCGCGGCCGAGGGGGCTCGCTGACCGGACTCGGCCAGCGCCCGCCTGACCAGCGAGTCGATCAGCTCCCTGCGGGCGCGCGACAGTTCGCGGATGCTGGCGCCGTCCAGAGCCGCCTCCCCGGCTCTCAGCCTGTCGCCCAGTTCGCTGAGGCTGGCCGCCACGCTCGGGTCGGCGTGCACCAGCCTGTTGATGACCCAGGCCGAGCGGGTCGGCTTGCCGAGACCGGCGATCGCCTTTGCCGCCGTCCGGTCGCCGGCCGCGCGCGCCTGCGCGGCCAGGTCGCGGCGCCGCTCGGTGAACGCCTCCAGATCGCCCGAGTACAGCTCCGCGATCGCCGGGGTCACCCGGTCGGTGTCTGCCACGGAACCCATCGTGCCGCATCGGTCCGCCGGCCGGTCGCGGCCCCGGCCGCTTGCTGTTCGACGGGTTAGGCTTCCGAAGGTGATCAACCTCGACCTGAGCTGGCAGCAGGCCGCGGCGAGCGCCGGCTGCCTGGCGGTGGCGGCCGCGGCGCTGCTGCGCCGCGGCCGGGTCGTCGCCCTGGGTCAGCGGCCGGCGGCCGGGCAGCCAGGGCGCGACGGCACGCCCGCCGCGGAAGCCGCGCAGCGAAGGCAGGCGGCGCAGCGCGCGGCAACCGCCCGGCGGCTGGCCGCCGCGGGCGGCTTCGTCCGCGAGGCCGCCCTGGTCTTCGCGCTCTTCGCGCTCTGGCAGTTCGCCGGATCCTTCTCGGTAATGGGCCCGGACGGCGCGCTCGGCCGCGCGCGCTGGATCTGGCATGCCGAGCGCGTGCTGCAGATGCCGAGCGAGGCCGGGCTGCAGCGGCTCGTCCTGCCGCACCCGCTGATCGTGCAGACGTTCGACCTGTACTACGACACCCTGCACTTCCCCGTCCTGCTCGGCTGCCTGATCTGGTTGTTTGTGCGGCACCGTGAGCGCTACGGCCAGTTCAGGAACACGCTGGTCGCCTTCACCGGACTGTGCCTGCTGATCCAGTTGGTCCCGGTCGCACCGCCGCGGATGCTGCCGGGAATCGGCATGGTCGACACGGCCGCCGTCTACGGCCAGTCGGTCTACTCGGCCGCCGGCGGATTCGACGCCGACCAGCTCTCCGCGATGCCGTCGGTGCACGTCGGCTGGGCGATCCTGGTTGCGATCGCGGTGATCGGCGCGGGCAGGTCTCGCTGGCGCTGGCTGGCCCTGGCGTACCCGATCGCGACCAGCTACGCGGTGGTGGTGACCGCCAACCACTTCTGGCTGGACGGCCTCGCGGCTGGAGCGGTCCTCGGTGCGGTGCTCGCGGCCCAGACGGCCTCGCGTCGGCTGCTGGCCGCCCACGCCGGCCGCGCGGTGCCCGCCGGAGAGCTGAGACCTGCTGGGGAGACGGTGCCGCCGGGTCAGAGCGGCACCCGCGCCGGGACATCCTCGGACCTGGTCGGATCCTAGAGATCGCGTCCCGGGACCGCCATCGGTGAAGGGGTCCGGGTAGCGAGCGGGAAATTTTGGTCGGATATCGCTGAACAGCGGTTATGTGCGTTCGGCGGACGAGTGCTGATCGCGGCCACTACGGTTCGTACGGCTTTGCCCGTGCGTGGTGGGGGTGGTCGCGGTGGCGGCGCGGATGTTCTCCGAGGAGCAGATGGA
>DASPZH010000182.1:0-5657 GCA_035636335.1 Streptosporangiaceae bacterium | reverse complement strand
GGGTTCGGGCCGCGGCCTGCGCTTGCGCGGCGTCCGGCCCCCGATCCTGGCCGTGACCTCGGCCAGGTGCTCGGGCGTGGTGCCGCAGCAGCCCCCCACCATGGCCAGCCCGAACTCGCCGACGAAACTCGCGTGCGCGCTGGCCAGCTCGTCGGGGGTGACCGGGTAGTAGGCGCCATTGGAGGTGAGCTCGGGCAGGCCGGCGTTCGGCATGCAGGACAGCGGAACCCGGGAGTGGGCGGCGAGGTAACGCAGGTGCTCGCTCATCTCGGTCGGCCCGGTCGCGCAGTTCAGCCCGATCACGTCGATCCCGAGCGGCTCGAGCGCGGTAAGCGCGGCCCCGATCTCGCTGCCGAGCAGCATCGCGCCCGTCGTCTCGATCGTGACCTGCGCGATCAGCACGACATCGGTGCCGCGCGACTGTCCGCCCGAGGCGGCCGCCTTGAACCTCGCTACAGCGCGCCTAGCCCCGATGATGGCGGCCTTGGCTTGCAGCAGGTCCTGGCAGGTCTCGACGATCAGCGCGTCGGCGCCGCCGGCCAGCAAGCCGGCCGCGTTGAGCTGGTATGCCTCCCGCAGGTCGGTGAAGGAGACGTGGCCGAGCGTGGGCAGCTTAGTGCCGGGCCCGATCGAGCCGAGCACCCAGCGTGGCCGGCCGTCGGCTGCGGCCTCGTCGGCCGCCTCGCGCGCGATCGCGGCTCCGGCCAGCGACAGGTCGTAGATCCGGTCGGAGATTCCGTACTCGCCCAGATTGCCGAGGTTGGCGCCGAAGGTGTTGGTCGAGATGGCGTCGACGCCGGCGGCGAGATAGCCATCGTGCACCGAGCGGATGATGTCGGGCCTGGTGACGTTGAGTATCTCGTTGCAGCCCTCGTGCCCGGCGAAGTCGTCGAACGTGGCGGCGCTGCCCTGCAGCATCGAGCCCATAGCGCCGTCGGCGATCACCACCCGCTCGGCCAGGGCTCTGCGCAGCGACCGGTTCTGCGGATCAGCGGTACGCGACATGATGGCCACTATCTTATGGTCACCGCGGTGCTGGCCCGGGGGACGACCCCCCGGATCCCCCGGCAGAGCACGTAGGCTTGGGCCGTCAGGTATCGGTGTCGGCCAGCGGGCCGAGAGGCGTGGCTATGGAGGTGGCTTCAGATCGAGTTCGACGGTGTCTCGTCATTGACCTCGCCAGCGGTCATCGCGGCCTTCGAGGGCTGGAACGATGCGGGCGAAGCGGCCAGCGCCGCCGTGGCCCATCTCAGCGCCGTGTGGGAGGCCAAGGCGATCGGCGAGATCGATCCTGAGGACTACTACGACTTCCAGGTGACCAGGCCGGTGCTCGACGTCACCGAGGGCAAGGCCCGCAGGCTGTCCTGGCCGACGACGCGCCTGGCCCACGCCAGCCCGGCCGGGCTTGCCAGGGACATCATCCTGGTGAATGGCATCGAGCCGAACATGCGCTGGCGCGGGTTCTGCCGCGAGCTCGTGGACGGCTTCACCGAACTCGGCGCCGAGCTTGTCGTCCTGGTGGGGGCGCTGCTCGCCGACTCGCCGCACACCAGGCCGGTGCCGGTGAGCGTGGCGGCGTCCGACGAGAAGATGGCGGCAACGCTCCAGATCGAGCCGGTCGACTACCAGGGGCCGACCGGGATCGTCGGCGTGCTCCAGGACGCCTGCACCACGGCCGGGATCCCGGCCGTCTCGCTCTGGGCGGCGGTGCCGCACTACGTGGCGCAGCCGCCGAGCCCGAAGGCCACGCTGTCGCTGCTGCGCGGGATCGAGGACGTGCTCGACGCGCCGATGCCGCTCGGTGACCTGCCCGACGAGGCCCGGGCGTGGGAGCGTGGCGTGGACGAGCTTGCCGAGCAGGACGCCGAGGTGGCGGAGTACGTGCGCGCGCTCGAGGAGGCCAAGGACGCCACCGACCTGCCCGAGGCCAGCGGCGACGCGATCGCTCGCGAGTTCGAGCGCTACCTGCGCAGGCGGGGCGACCGCGGCGAGCACGGCGGCGCCCGCTAGCGCCGCCTCATATCGGCGGCGGTGCCAGCCCGGGCCGCCTCATATCGGCGGCGGTGCCAGCCCGGGCCGGCCTCATATCGGCGGCCATGGCACGGCGGGCCAGTCCTCCGGCGGGTAGGGATGGACGCGGTGCCGCAGCAGCATCTCGATCCTGATCTTGGTAGCCGTGATCTCCCGGTCGGTCAGCCACTGGCGCAGGGTCGCGGCGAGCTCGCCGTCCAGCAGGGCACCGACGTGCTCGAGCGTCCGCACGGCATCGGCCGTCAGCGGGTCGCCGCGCCATTGCCACAGCACGGTCCGCAGCTTGTACTCCTCGGCGAAGCAGACCCCGTGGTCGCACCCGTACAGATGGCCGCCCGGCGCGGGCAGCAGGTGACCGATCTTGCGGTCGGCGTTGTTGATCACCGCGTCGAAGACGGCCATCGCACGCAGCCCCCCGTGGCTGCCGCTCCTGGCCAGCGCGATCAGGTCCACCGCCGGGTCGGAGTCGATCCAGAGCTGGCACATGCCCGGACCGAACGGGCCGTCGCGGAAGACCGTGGGCGGCACGATGTCCCAGCCAGCTTCGCGCGAGACGGCGTAGGCCGCGAGTTCGCGCCCGGCCAGCGTGCCGTGCGGGAAGTCCCACAGCGGCCGCTCGCCGGCGACCGGCTTGTACACGCACGCCGCCTGCATGGCCTGGTGGGTCACGGTGCAGTACAAGGTGGCGTTGGACGCCTCGACGAGCCGCCCGGCGATCTCGAGCTCCCCCGCCGTCAGCAGCTCGATGGCCGAATCCTCTGTGCTGACTGGTCCCCGGTCCGGCGACCGTTCAGTCTCGGCCAACCCGGTGTCCGTTCTGGCGGGGGCAGACATGGCCGGACGGGTCGAGCGGCAGCCCGCACAGCGGGCACGGCGGCCGGCCGGCGGTGATGAGCTGGAGGGCGCGCTTGGCGAACGCCCGCGCCGCGGCCGCCGTGATCGTCACGCGCAGGATCGCCGGGCCGTCCTCGGGCAGCTCCTCGGTCAGCGGCTCGATCGGCTCGTCGCTCAGTTCCTGCGCCTCGATGATGACGCGCTCGTTGTCGCCGTCCCAGGCCAGCGCTATGGCCCCGACCCTGAAGTCCTCCATCAGCGGTTGCTCGAGCGGGCCGTCGTCGGTGAGCGCCTCGGGCGCGATCGCCGGTATCGCCGGCGATCCGCCGGTCCGTCGCAGCACCTCGTCGAGCAGCTCGTCCAGCCGCTCGGCGAGCTGGCTGACCTGTCCCTTCTCCAGGGCGACGCTAGTGATCCGGCCGGTCGCGGTCGCCTGCAGGTAGAAGGCACGCTGACCAGGCTGGCCGACGGTTCCCGCGACGAACCGGTCCGGCGGGTCATACGCATACACCGGCATGTGCCTATCCTCCCGCTCCTCCCGCGCCGCCGCCCACAGGCGCATCACCCGGCCGCAGTGCCGCCGTCCCCGCCCGGGCCTTGTCCGGCCTGGTCAGCGTCTTCACGCTCCCGCCCGTGTCGTTCATCCGCTCGACGAACGGGCGGAGCGGCGTGTACCGGATCACGCTCAGCGAGCACGGATCGATCTGGATCCGCTGGTACAAATCGAGATGCAGGCCAAGGCTATCGGCCAGGATGGCCTTGATCACGTCGGCATGCGAGCAGATCAGGTAAACAGCCTCAGGCCCGAGCCTGGAATTCCAGTCCCTGATCCCGGCGACGGCCCGGCGCTGGATGTCGGGCAGTATCTCGCCGCCGTCACCGGGGAAGGTCACCGCGCTCGGGTGAGCCTGCACGACCCGCCAGAGCGGTTCGCGGGAGAGCTTGCGCAGCGACTGCCCGGTCCAGTCGCCGTAGCCGACCTCGATCAGCCGTTCATCGGTCGCGACCTGCGCCGCGGGCGACTGCCGCGCCGCGATGGCCGCGGCCGTCTGGGCACACCGGTCCAGCGGGCTGGAGACGATGGCGTCGAGCCGTACCTGAGCGAGCCGCTCGGCGAGGGCGGCGGCCTGCCCGCGGCCTCTGTCGTCGAGCGGGATACCGGGCGTCCGGCCGGCCAGGGCCGTGCCGGTCGCCGCCGTGAGGCCGTGCCGCACCACCAGGACCAGGGTCACGCACCGACTCTACGGCGTGCCTCTAGTCCGCGCCGATCGGCCGGTCGGTGATGACGAAGCTGACCGAGCCGAAGGTGACCTGGTCACCGGGCTTGACCGCGACGTCGGTCGTCACCCGCCAGCCGTTCAGCCTGGTCCCGTTGGTCGAGCCGAGATCAGAGAGCAGCCAGCGGTCGTCCTCGGTGTGCAGGCGGGCATGCCAGCGCGAGACGCTCAGATCGGCCAGGGTGAAGTCGCAGGCCAGCGCCCGGCCGATGGTGAACCGCCGGTCCGGCTGGGGCGGCAGGCGCAGCGGGGGCAGCACGGCGGCGGGGGCCGGCAGGCCAGCGGGCCGGTGAGCCGGCTGGCGCGGCTTCAGCAACCAGGTGCCGGCCAGGCCGCGCCGCATCAGCAGGGCCAGCCGGGCACGCAGCGCCGGGCCTGCTCCCGGCTGCGGCCCGGCGGGCAAGTCGACGAAGAGTTCGTTCAGCTCCGCCCGGTCCCGCGCGTTCAGCGCGGCGTCCATCCGGCCCAGGAAGGTCGCCTGGCTCAGCCGGCCCTCGGCGAACCGGTCCCTGAGCTCGCCGATCGCCTGGTCGCGTTCGGCATCGGACGCGCGCACGGCGTCACCACCGTCCGCGAGGCGATCACCGGGCGCCCGCATACCAGAAAGTATCGGGCGGACCAGCCGGAGGCACAAGTTCCGCGCCTTCGCACGGTCTGGTCGCCGTCCCCGCTATATTCCGGCCCCCGGCGCTCGCCGCCCTACCCGACCGTGCCCGCGTCGGTGGCGGTCAGGGTCGACGAGGCCGGCATCGGCAGGTCGGCCGGGCCCTGAAGCGGGAAGTGGCACGCCGCGGCGTGGCCCGGCCCGAAGGACCGCAGCAGCGGCTCCTCGACCGAGCAGATTTCCTGCGCGAGCGGGCACCTGGTGCGGAACCGGCAGCCCGACGGCGGGTCGATCGGGCTCGGCAGCTCGCCCACGATGCCGGCCCCGCGGCGGGCCCGCGCGATTTCGGGCTCGGGCACCGGGATCGTCGCGATCAGGCCCGCGGTGTACGGGTGCGCGGACCGCTGGTAGATGTCGTCGCCCGAACCGACCTCCACCAGCTTGCCCAGGTACATGACCCCGATACGGGACGCCATGTACCTGACCACTGCCATGTCGTGCGAGATGACAATGAAAGTCAGGTCGTGGTCGGCCTGGAGCCGCTTCATCAGGTTGAGCACCTGCGCCCTGATCGACACGTCGAGGGCGCTGACCGGCTCGTCGGCAACGATCACGCGGGGGTTGAGCGTCAGCGCCCTGGCCAGCCCGATCCGCTGGCGCTGGCCGCCGGAGAACTCGTGCGGATACCGCTCGACCGCGTTCTTCGGCAGTCCGACCTCATCGAGCAGCTCGTAGACCCGCTTCCGCTGGGCTTCCCTCGAGCCGATCTTCTGGATGGCCAGCGGCTCGGAGATGATCGCGCCGACCCGCATTCTCGGGTCAAGCGAGGAGTAGGGGTCCTGGAACATAAGCTGCAGGTCCTTGCGCCTCCTGCGCAGATCCCCGCCGCGCAGGGCCGAGATGTCATCCCC
>DASPZH010000181.1:0-17121 GCA_035636335.1 Streptosporangiaceae bacterium | reverse complement strand
ATTCTCGTCCGGGTCTACGGCGCCAGGGCGGACCGGCCCCCGTGCTCGGGCGACCACATGTACGGGGTCGTGATGGCCAGGCACTCGAAGCCGATCCGCTCCAGGATCGGCCTGCTCTGGTCGGAGGCGTCGACCGTGAGGTACTTGTAGCCACGCCGGGCAGCAAGCTCGGCCCGGTATCGCACGATCGCGCGGTAGATGCCGCGCCGACACCAGTGCGGCAGCGTTCCGCCGCCCCACAGCCCGGCGAACTCGGTATCGGGCAGAAACTCGATCCTGGCCGAGCAGACCGGCTCGTCGCCCGCCATCGCGACTACCAGGTCGGTAGTCTGCGGGGCGCTGGCTAGCTGCGCGAGCAGCTGCGCCCGCATCTCGGACTCGTCCCGGCCAAAGACGAGTTCGCCCACCTTGACCAGGCGGTACACTCCGGCCTCGTCGGTGGCCCGCTCCAGCCTGACCCCGGGCGGAAGCTCGGCCGAGGCCAGCGCGCGGGCGATATCCGCGATCGCCGCGACCATCAGCGACTCGGGTTCCTCGGGCACGAAGCCGGCGGCCAGCAGCCGGGCCGCCAGGTCGCCGGGCTCGTCGTAGCTGTACAGCTTCCACTCGAACTCCTCGCCGCGGCCGGCGAACAGCTCGACCTCCGCGGCGATGACCTCGTCGGCGTTGCCCGCGTTCAGCCGCGACCAGAACACACCCGAGCCGCCCTGGCCAGGCACCGCGAACCGCCTGATAACGCGGTCGCCCGCTTGGAAGGTCGCGCCCGTGCCGTCAGGTCCGGTGCTCTGCCGTACCTGCCCGTTGTATGCGGCGAGCACCTCGGTCCGATTCATGGCAGCTACACCACCACGCCGCGGCCGCGCGCGCATCCGAATTTCCCCGCATCCCCGCGGAGCCCGCGTCAGCCGGGCTGCTGGGCGCCGGGGATCGCGCCCGGGCGCTTGGACCTCGACAGCCGCGGAATGGAGTAGGCGCGAGCGATCCTGCGTCTGGCGTAACTCGACGGCGCGTGGTCCGCTGGCTCGTCCGCCGGCAAGTCGTCGTCGGGGTCGACATCCAGGTAGCCGTCGGATTCCGACTCCGGCTGGAACTCCACCTCGGCGCCGCCGCGTGCCGGTTCGGCATCGAACTGCGGACCGTCCCAGGACGACGCCAAATCTTCTGGCTGGCCCGGATCTGGCTGCTCGGTGGGCAGCTCAGCCTGCCACGGCTGCGCTCCCGACGCGACCTCGGGTCGCGGCATCGGCGCCTCGTCGGTCGCGGGATCGGCGGCATCGGCGGGCGCGGGCAGCGCGGCGTGGGCGGGGTTATCGCTCGGCCGGCGCTCCGGAGTTGACCGCCGCGCCTGGTGCAGCGCCGCCCGGATCCTGGCCTCCGCTTCGACCCGCGCGGCGGACGCCGCCAGCGCTAGCGGCCCGGGGCCCGCCTGAACATCCTCGGCCGGGGGCCCGGCCGAGTGCTTGGCCCGCCGACGGCCCAGCCTGGCTCCTCCGGCGGACCCGGCGCTTTCGCGGCCCGTGGTGGCCCGGTCGCCGGATCGCCGGCTATCCGATCCGGCCTGATCAGACGCGGCCTGATCAGACGCGGCCTCGTTGGATGCGGACTGGTCAGCCACGGGCTGGTCAGCGGACTGGCTGGATACGGGCTGATCAGGCACGGGCTGGTCAGCGGACAGGTTGGATGCGGCCTGGTTGGATGCGGCCTGGTCGGACACGGGCTGGTCGGACACGGGCTGGTCAGACCCGACATGGTCAGGCACCGGCTGGTCGGCGGACAGGTCGGATGCGGCCTGGTCAGCGGCATCGGGCGGGTCGGCGGTCTCGTCAGCAGTGTCATCGGCGTCGGCCAGCATCCCTGTGTCGCCCTGGTCGCCGGGCATGACCTCGGCTGGCCGGACCATCGCCAGGCCGGCCGACCCGGACGGCACGATCCCGGCAGCTTCACCAGCATCGCCGCGACCGGCACGCGCCTCGTCCGCGCCGCTCCGGCCCTCAGTAGCCTCGCGCACGTTGCCGGGCGCAGCAGCGACCTCCTGCGCGGCAGCGACCTCCTGCGCGGCAGCGACCTCCTGCGCGGCAGCGACCTCCTGCGCCGCTGCGGCCATCTGGCGGAACACCGGCCCGTCCCGATCGTCTCCCCGGGCAGCCGGCCGGGCCGGTCCCCGGTCATCCGATCCCCGGACAGCCGATCCCCGGTCGTCCGGTCCCTGGCCAGCCGGTCCCTGGCCAGCCGACCTGACCAGCCTCGCCCTGCGGCCCGACTGCCTGCCGGCCGGCCGGTCCGCGGGAGCCGGCCGCTCGGCCGCGGGCGACGGGACCTGGGGCGGCACCGGCAGCCGCCCGCCTGCGGAGCCGCCATTACTTGCCTCAAGCTCCCGCCCGCCAGGCTGCGCCGCGATCATCGCGTGCACGGGCCCAACGCAGTCGTGCCGGTCAAGCAGCGCGGCTAGCTGCTCCGCGTCATCCGCCGACAGGCCGAACACCACCCGAGGCTGACCCCACGGCTCCTCGAGCGAATATCCCACGTAGCTGGAGATCGTCGGCATGGGATCCGTCACCAGGCCGTGGACCACGCGCCAGCGCTGCCAGGCCCGTTCGAGCGCCGATGCGGCCGACTGAGCCCTGAACACCAAATCCGGATCCCGCATGGCGATCCCTCCCTCATTGCGACGGCACGCTCCCGCCGGACGGCGGGCCCCCTGGCGTCGCTCGCTGCGCCCGTCTCATGTCGCGCTCTCGCCCGGCTGCGCTGCGCGATCGAGCGCACCGGCGGGCACGACGCTGCTTTGCCGACTGCGGGTCACCGCGGGCGGCATGGCGACCAGTATGGTCTGGCGGCCACTGCCAGCAGGGGTGATTACCTAAAGTCGCCACGCGACTGCAATGAGATACGGGCTTCCGGGCGTCGAGGTGATCGCGTCGGTTTACCGACACCGTGCGCAGCGGCATTCTCGCGGGCGCGCAACCGAGACAAGAGAACCGAGACAAGAGAAGGGACTCCGGCCGGGCGGAGCCCATCATTCGACGACCGCCAGATTGGTCATCCGCGCGATCACGGTCTAGGCATTACCGCACCGGCTTCGCGCGCCCCAACCAGACATTACCGTCAGTGTGCGCATCGGGCCTCTGCCGTCGCACGAAAGCCGATGCACGTCCAAGTCGATCAAGGTGTTCCTTACCCCCAGGCCTCGCCCGCTGTCCGAGGCCACTTTGCTTCATAGCTAGCTGATAGGCCGGATCGGCCCCGGCGTCGTCGCCAGGAACCGTCCAGAGCGCCAACGCTCTGCGCATGACGGCCCGTACGCGGCGTTCGCCGCCGGGGCCGACCCCCCTATTCCTGCGCTGAGCCGCACTAGGCGTGCTCGGACGCGCGCCCGCCCCCGACAAACCGGGCGCCAGGCTGCGGCCGGGTGCTACTCCGACCGCTGCTGCGGGATGCCCGCGAGCAGGGCACGAACCTCCGTCTCACGGTAGCGACGGTGGCCGCCCAGCGTCCTGATGGACGTCAGCTTGCCGGCCTTGGCCCACCGCGTCACCGTCTTGGGGTCGACCCTGAACATGGTTGCGACCTCAGCCGGCGTAAGCAGCGGCTCGGCCTCTGGGGTACGTGCTGACATTTTGACGGCCTCTCCTCCTGGACCTGTATTGCGATCCTTGCGTCTGTTGTGTTCGTGGCCCCATTCGGAGCCTGCCGTGGATGTCCCATATGGTCTACTGTTACCATATTGCCATCACCAGCGGTGACAATGCGACCACCAGGAGCAGAAGTTTTGGAACGCGTCCCCGTTACCCCCGTTGATCTGTGTCACGTTGCGTGATCCTACAGACACGCACCGTCGCAACGGGCGGATTCGGAAAAGTCATGTCCGCCTCCTGCTGACTACCAGGCGTAGCCGGTCCTGGGTAGCTAGTCGCTCATGCGATGTCCGCGCCGACTCTCTGCCAGGTCCGTGCGTGCAGGTCTGCGCACGGCGGGACGGTCCTGTCCAGCTTGATCGCCGCTCACCTCCAAAACACGAGAGGTCACGCACCGTCACATGGAAACCGAATCATGCGTCGGCACGTGCGCCGCCTCGCTTCCCCCCCGGGTGCGGAAGAACCCACTGGCTGCTGCAACTATCGGCAGTGCCG
Source organism: Streptosporangiaceae bacterium (assembly GCA_035636335.1). Classification (GTDB taxonomy): domain Bacteria; phylum Actinomycetota; class Actinomycetes; order Streptosporangiales; family Streptosporangiaceae; genus Chersky-822. Next base: position 12,991 of record DASPZH010000181.1, on the reverse strand, counting down.
GGATAATCCTCCGCAGTTCTACGGCATGCTCTGTCACGAGGTATTTGCCCCGCACAGCCAGCTTCATGCATTGCGCGGCATCAATACTCCGTGCGTGGCTCCGGCGAATAGTCTGGTGGGGGAGCCCGGGTCAACGAGGACGCGGGACATACTTGCCGGGAGTTGCTGCCGTGGTGACAGTCACCGAGCGGGCCGACGAGGCCGGCTCAGCAGAGGAAGCCAGCGCGGCCCGCATCACGGGAAGCGCACTTAGCCAGGCCAGTCACGAACAGGTCGTCTTCTGTCATGACGGGCCGACGGGCCTGCGAGCGATCATCGCTATCTACTCGACGGCGCTTGGCCCGTCGCTTGGCGGAACGAGGTTCTATCCGTATCCGTCGCAGGACGCGGCCATCGCCGACGCCCTGAACCTGTCCCGGGCCATGGCCTACAAGAACGCGCTAGCCGGCCTGGACCACGGCGGCGGCAAGGCCGTCATCATCGGCGACCCCGAGGTGATGAAGTCCGAGGCGCTGCTGCGCGCGTACGGCCGGTTCGTCCAGTCGCTGAACGGGCGGTACATCACAGCCTGCGATGTGGGCACCTACAGCCAGGACATGGACGTCGTGGCCAGGGAGTGCCGCCATGTCACGGGGCGCACCGAACCACACGGCGGGGCCGGTGACTCGTCGGTCCTGACGGCCTTCGGCGTATTCCAGGGCATGCGCGCGGCGGCCGAGCACACCTGGGGCAGCCCGTCGCTGGCGAGCCGGGCCGTGGCCGTCGAGGGCGTCGGCAAGGTCGGCAGCCACCTGGTTGACCACCTGGTCTCCGACGGCGCCCGGGTGAGGGTCTACGACGTCAGCGCGGAGGCGGTGCAGCGAGTGCGGGCGACCCATCCCGAGGTGACCGTCGCGGCCAGCCTGGCCGAGTTGATCGCCGGAGACATCGATGTCTACGCGCCGTGCGCGCTCGGCGGCGTGGTCGACGACGATATGGCCTCCTCGCTCCGCGCCAGGATCATCTGCGGCGGCGCCAACAACCAGCTTGCCCACCCCGGCGTCGACAAGCTGCTCTCCGATCACGGCATCCTGTACGCGCCCGACTACGTCGTCAACGCGGGCGGCGTGATCCAGGTCGCCGACGAGCTTGAGGGCTTCAACTTCGAGCGGGCGCGGGCGAAGGCCGAGCAGATCTTCGGCACCACCAAGCGGATCCTGGCCCTGGCCGGGCAGGACGGGGTGCCTCCCGCGGCAGCGGCCGACCGGCTGGCCGAGCGCCGGATGTCGGAGGTAGGACGGCTGCGAGGAATCTGGCTGGGTGGCTGAATCGCTGCCGGCCAGGGCCGCCGGAAGCGCGAGCCGCCCAAAACAGGTACGGTTGTCTATGTACGAAGGCACTAGCCACGCTCCGGTCCTTACGCTGGAACCGCAGCGGGCCGTCTGACGTGCACGGAATCCGACATGCTCGGAACCCGGATAGAGTGACCAGGTAGGCATCTAGCGCGGTGATCAGGGACCTGACAGGTCCCGTACGTTCGAGGGGGTCGAGCCAATGGGGCGCGGCCGAGCCAAGGCCAAGCAGGTGAAGGTGGCACGCCAGCTCAAGTACAGCGGCGGCGGCACTGACCTTGACCGGCTGCGGGCAGAGCTGGGCGTCGGCATGGATCAGCGGGATACCGACGGCAGGGACGCGCATGCGGACCACGGCGATCGCTACTCCATGGCTGACGACGACGATGCCGACGAGGACTTCAGCGATGACGACGAGGACGACGACGACGAGGACTACGGCTGAGGATGGCGTCCGGTAAGTTCGGCGCGACCTGAGCCGTCCACCACCGTTCCGAGCGGCCAGGCCCGGACGCCTCGCCGCTCCAGCAGGCCAACCGCGTCGTCGGCGTCGGTCGGCGCCAGCACGGCAGTCATCCCGACGCCCATGTTGAAAACATGCTCCATGTCGTCGCTGTCCACCGCCCCGCGCCGGGCCAGCAGGCCGAACACCGGCGGGGGGGTCCAGCTTCCGCGGTCAAGCACGGCGTCGGCGTCCGGCGGCAGGACCCTGGCCATGTTCGCGGCCAGCCCGCCGCCCGTGATGTGGGCGAACGCGTGCACCTGGCACTGCTCGGCAAGCGCGAGGCAGTCCCTGGCATAGATCCGCGTCGGTGTCGCAAGCTCGGTGCCCAGCGGCCTGCCGAGCTCGGCGGGCTCCTCGTCCAGGCCGAGCCCCGTCTCCACCAGGATCTGCCTGACCAGCGAGAACCCGTTGGAGTGCAGCCCCGAGGAGGCCAGGCCGAGCACGATGTCGCCCGGCCTGACCTGCCCGGGCCCCAGCAGCCGGTCGGCCTCCACGACTCCGGTAGCCGCTCCGGCGAGGTCGAACTCCTCCGGCCCGAAGTGCCCGGGGTGCTCGGCCGTCTCGCCGCCGATCAGCGCGCAGCCCGCCTGCACGCAGCCCTCGGCGATGCCCGTGACGATCTCGGCCACGCGCTCGGGCACGACCTTGCCGCAGACGATGTAGTCGGTCATGAACAGCGGTTCGGCGCCGCACACCACCAGGTCGTCGACGACCATGCCGACCAGGTCAATCCCGATCGTGCCGTAACTGCCGGTCCGCTGCGCGATCATCACCTTGGTTCCGACCCCGTCGGTGGACGTCGCGAGCAGCGGCCGGCGCATCGCGGCCAGCCGGGTCGCGTCGAACAGCCCGGCGAAGCCGCCGATCCCGCCGACCACGTCCGGCCCCGCGGTCTTCGACACCGACGCGCGCATCAGCGCGACGGCGCGGTCCCCGGCCTCGATATCCACGCCGGATCCCGCGTAGCTCGCGCTGCCCGCGCTCACCCGGCCGGGCCTCCTGCGACCGTGCTCTCGAGCATGTGCTTGCCCTGCTCAGACTCGCTGACCGGAATCGGGTAGTCCCCGTCGAAGCAGGCACGGCACAGCACGCTGGCCGGCAGCGTGGTCGCCTCCGTCAGGCCTTCGAGCGAAACGAAGCCGAGTGAGTCAGCGCCGATGGACTCCCTGATCTCCTCGACCGCGAGGCTGCCCGCGATGAGCTCGGCTCGGCTAGCGAAGTCGATGCCGAAGAAGCACGGCCAGGCGACAGGCGGGCTGGAGATCCTGATGTGCACCCCGGCCGCGCCGGCCTCGCGCAGCATCGTCACGACCGCCCGCTGCGTGTTGCCGCGCACGATCGTGTCGTCTACCACGACGAGCCGCCGGCCGGCGATCACGTCGCGCAGCGGGTTGAGCTTGAGCCGGATGCCGCGCTGCCTGATCGTCTGGCTCGGCTGGATGAACGTCCGGCCCACGTAACTGTTCTTGACCAGGCCCTGTCCGTACGGGATGCCGCTGCCCTGCGCGTAGCCGATCGCCGCCGGGGTGCCCGATTCCGGCACCGGGATGACCAGGTCGGCCTCGACCGGGTGCTCGGCCGCGAGCCTCCTGCCGACCTCGACCCTGGTCGCCTGTACGCTGCGTCCGCTGATCGAGGTGTCGGGCCTGGCCAGGTAGACGTATTCGAACAGGCAGCCGCGCGGCCGCGGGGCCGCGAACGTGCGCGAGCGCACCCCGTCCTCGTCGATGGCGATCAGCTCGCCCGGCTCGATCTCCCTGACCAGGGTCGCCCCCACGATGTCGAGCGCCGCGGTCTCGCTGGCCACGACCCAGCCCCGCGGCAGCCTGCCGAGCACGAGCGGGCGGAACCCTTCCGGGTCACGCGCGGCGTAGAGCGTCTGCTGATCCATGAACACGAGCGAGAACGCCCCCTGCACGTGGGGCAGGACCGCGAGCGCGTTCTCCTCGATGCGGCTCGCCTGCTCCCCGGCGGTGGCCCGCTCGGCCGCGCCGGCCGGCCGCCGGGCGATTCCCGAGGCGAACAGCGAGGTCAGGACGTCGGTGTCGGAGGTCGCCGTCCGAGACCCCCGGGGCGTACCCGCCATCGCGGCGAGCTCGAGCGTATTGATCAGGTTCCCGTTGTGGCCGAGCGCCAGGCTGACCGACGGCGTGGCGCGGAACGTGGGCTGCGCGTTCTCCCAGACCGACGACCCGGTGGTGGAGTAGCGGCAGTGCCCGACCGCGATGTAGCCACGGAGCGTGTTGAGCACGGACTCGTTGAAGACCTGGGCAACCAGGCCCATGTCCTTGAACACCACGATCCGGGTGCCGTCGCTCACGGCGATGCCGGCCGATTCCTGGCCCCTGTGCTGGAGCGCGTACAGGCCGAAGTAGGCGAGTTTCGCGACGTCCTCGCCGTGCGTCCAGACGCCGAATACCCCGCAGGCGTCCCTGGGCGGACGGTCGTCGGAGGTCAGATCCAGCGTCAGTCGGCCGTCGGGCTTGATCACCAGCCAAGTCTAATGAGTCCGGGCACCGCGGCCCGCCGCGCCGCACTCATCAGCGGTCAGAAAGCGGGCGGGCCGCCGCCAGCGGCAGGTACGGCGACAGGTCGGCCCGCGGGCCGCTGGCCCGGACCGCGCCGCTGTCCAGTGCGGCCGCCCAGGCCGTCCGCCCGGCGGCGAGCATGGCCCAGGTGACGGCGTCGGTCTCGACCACGTTGGGCGGCGTGCCGCGAGTGTGCCGGGGACCGGCCACGCACTGGACCGCGGCGAACGGCGGTATCCGGACCTCTACCGCGCGGCCAGGGACGCGAGCTTCGAGCAGCCCGAGCGTGTAGGTCGCCGCACCACGCAGCGCCTCCCGCTCGGGCGTCAGCCCGGCGTCGGCCGCCGCGACCACGCCGTCCAGGCAGGCCGCGCCGAGCGCGGGGACGGTGACCGGGCCCGTCCAGGACCCGGCGCCGAGCGCGGCCCGCTGCGCGTCCACCGCGGCGAGCAGTCGCTGCGGGTCGAGTCGTCGCACTGGCATCGACTGCGACCGTAGCCGACCCGGCCGCGACGCGTAACCGCGGCCCGCGTAACCGCGGTCCGGGTAACCGATCCTCGCCGCCCGAAGATCTGCGGGACATGCCTAGGCACGAAAGCGCGTGCTGCGCGATAATCGCAGGCTATGCCCGGTCCGCTCAGCGCGCGTCCGCATCGAAGCAAGGGATCGTGGATCCCGCGGCTGGCGGGCGTCGGCGTGGTGGCGCTGATCGCGGCCGGCGGGCTGGTCGGTTACCTCCTGTCCGCGCATCACGTTGCGCCGCGCAAGCACCGGCACACCGTCCTGTCCTCCAGGGTGCTGAAGAAAGAGACGGTCGGGATCATCGACTTCGGACCGGACGACGACCACGACGCGTTCGCGCGCGACGCCGACGACCATCCGCTGATGCTCCAGCCCGGCCAAGGACGCCTGGAGTTCGTGGCGATCCCGGCCGCCGAACTCACGGCCGGCGTGCCGGTCTGGACCGCCAACCAGATGTCCGACGGCAGCGACATCTTCATCTACACGGCGACCGGCCAGTGCCTGAGTGATAAGCACCCCTCGGACGTGCTGCGGCTCGCGCACTGCGACCTCGGCCTCAGCCAGCGCTGGCGCCCGCTCGACGCGACCACCGCGCTTCAGCAGGAGTTCGCCAAGTACGCGAACGCCAAGACCGGCTTGTGCCTGACCGCGCCGAGCAAGCACCCCGGCCCGGCGACGCTGCAACGATGCGGTCCGCCGCGGCTGAAGAACCAGGAGATCGCGTTCTGGTGGAACGCCTGACCAGGGGGGCGTCAGCCGAACAGGGCGGGCAGGGTACTCCGGCTGACCGCGGCGAGCTCGGTTAGCGGCACGGTGAACAGCCCGGTGACCTCGAGCGCCGGTCCCCCGGTCACGCCCAGCGCGGTCGCGGCCACGCCGTGCGCGGCGCACAGCGCGGCGAACTGCGCGTCGGCGCCGGGCCGCCGCACGGCGACCGCGCGCGCGGCCGACTCGCTGAACAGGAACGTGAAGGGATCCGCCGGCTCGCCGGGCAGCGTCACCACGCAGCCGGTGCCGCCGTCCGAGCCCGGCGGGCGCGCCCGGTTCCCGCCGGTCAGGCAGCACTCGGCCAGCGCGAGCGCCAGGCCGCCGTCGGACAGGTCGTGCGCCGCGGACAGCAGCCCGTCGTCGGCTCCGGCCGCGAGCACCGCGGCCAGCTTCTGCTCGGCGGCCAGGTCGACGGCGGGCGGCTCGCCGCCGAGATGACCGCGAGTCACCTGCGCCCACAGCGACCCGCCGAACTCCGCCGCGGTGCGGCCGAGCAGCACGACCGACTCGCCCGGTGCGCCGAACCCGCCCGGCAGCCGGCGTCGCACGTCGTCGAGCACGCCGAGCACGCCGACCACCGGCGTCGGCTGGATCGCCTCGGTCCCGGTCTGGTTGTAGAAGCTCACGTTCCCGCCGGTCACCGGGATGCCCAGGGTCAGGCAGCCGTCGGCGAGCCCGCGCACGGACTCCGCGAACTGCCACATCACCGACGGATCCTCCGGCGAGCCGAAGTTGAGGCAGTTGGTCACCGCGAGCGGCCGGGCGCCAGCGGCGGCCACGTTCCGGTACGCCTCGGCCAGCGCGAGCTGCGTGCCGCGGTACGGGTCGAGCTGGCAGTACCTCCCGTTGCCGTCCGTGGCCATCGCGACCCCGAGGAACGACTCCTCGTCGATCCGCAGCACGCCGGCGTCGTGCGGCGCCGCGAGGACCGTGTTGCCGCGCACGTCACGGTCGTACTGCTCGGTCACCCAGCTCTTGTCCGCGCCGGCCGGCGACCCGAGCAGTGCGAGCAGGTCGGCGCGAAGCTGCTCGCCGGTCGCCGGGCGGGGCAGCCGCGCGGGGTCGTCCCCGCGCAGCAGGTCCTGGCCGGCCGGGCGCCGGGCCGGGCGCCGGTACAGCGGCCCGGCGGCGGCGCTGCCCGGCGGGATGTCCACAACCAGCTCGCCGCGCCAGGTCACCGCGAGCCGCCCGCTCCGCGTCACCTCGCCGAGCACCGTCGCCGGGACGTCCCAGCGCGCGCAGACCTCCAGGAACCGGTCCAGGTCGGCGGGCGCGGTGACGGCCATCATCCGTTCCTGCGACTCGCTCATCAGGATCTCGGGCGGGGTCAGCCCCGCATCACGAAGCGGCACCGCGTCCAGCGTCACCGCCATGCCGACTCCCCCGGCGGCGGCCAGTTCCGTGGTCGCGCACGCGATGCCGGCCGCGCCGAGGTCCTGGATCGCGACCACCAGGCCCGCCGCGTACAGCTCCAGGCAGCACTCGATCAGCAGCTTCTCCATGAACGGGTCGCCGACCTGCACGCTCGGTCGCTTGGCCCGCTCGCCGTCCGCGTCGCCGCTCCCGAACGAGGCGCTGGCCAGTACCGACGCGCCGCCGATCCCGTCCGGGCCGGTGGGCGAGCCGAACAGGATCACCTTGTTGCCCGGGCCGCTCGCGCGCGCCAGCCTGAGGTCGGCGTGCCGCATGACGCCCAGGCACAGGGCGTTGACCAGCGGGTTGCCCGAGTAGCATGGGTCGAACACCAGCTCCCCGCCAATGTTGGGCAAACCAAGGCAGTTGCCGTAGAAGGAGATGCCGCCCACGACGCCGGGCAGCACCCGCCTGGTATCCGGCGCGGCGGCGGGCCCGAAGCGCAGGGCGTCCATCACCGCGACGGGCCTGGCTCCCATCGCGAGGATGTCCCTGACGATGCCGCCCACGCCCGTGGCGGCGCCCTGGAACGGCTCCACGTACGAGGGGTGGTTGTGGGACTCGATCTTGAAGGTGACCGCGTACCCCTGGCCGACGTCGACGACCCCGGCGTTCTGGCCGATCCCGGCGAGCAGCGCGGTCGTCGGCGGCGCCTTGTCGGCGAACTGCCGCAGGTGCGCCCGCGACGACTTGTACGAGCAGTGCTCGCTCCACATCACCGAGTAGATCGCGAGCTCGGAGTCGGTGGGCCGGCGGCCGAGCTGCGCGGCGATGGCCGCGTACTCCGCGTCGGTCAGCCCGAGCGTGGCGTACGGCTGCCCGCGGCCCGGCGTGGCGGCGGCGGCGGCCACCGTGTCGGGACGGCTCATGTCGTGACGGCCGAGGTGAGGATGGAGCCGAACATTGCCAGCCCGTCGGTGCCGGGACCGGTGAGCGGGTCGATCGCGTGCTCGGGATGCGGCATGAGGCCCACGACGTTGCCGTCGGGAGAGGCGATCCCGGCGATGTCGGCAACCGAGCCGTTCGGGCTGCCGTCCGCGTAGCGGGCGACGACCAGCCCGGCGGCCTCCAGGCCGGCCAGCGTCGCCGGATCGGCGACGTACGCGCCGACGCCGCTCTTCAGCACGACCGTGATCACCTGGCCGGCCGCGTAGCCGCTCGTCCACCTCGTGGCGGCGTTCTCGATCCTGACCCGCACGTCCCGGTTCACGAAGTGCAGGCCCGCGTTGCGGGTCAGCGCGCCGGGCAGCAGGTGGGCCTCGCAGAGGACCTGGAAGCCGTTGCAGATGCCAAGCACCGGCAGGCCGGCCGCGACCGCGGGGATCAGCTCGGCCATCACCGGCGCGAACCGCGCAATGGCACCGCAGCGCAGGTAGTCACCGTAGGAGAACCCGCCGGGAAGGATCACCGCGTCGACGCCGCGCAGGTCGCGGTCGCCGTGCCAGAGCGTGACCGGCTTGCCGCCGGCCCGGGCGACCGCCCGGCTCGCGTCGGCGTCGTCCAGCGATCCGGGGAAGGTGACGATCCCGATCTTCAGCGTCAACGCCGTCCCCGATGCCCGTGCTCTAGCATGCAGGCAGGTTATCTGGCTAGGACGACTACGCCGGCCCTAGCCCGCGTCCTTGAGCGGCCAGCCTTCCAGGTCAGGGAGCGGGGCGTCGTCCCGCCACTGCGGCCGCTTGCGAAGCTGCACGACGGTGCCCCGGCCGGGACCGGTGCGCAGGCTGACGTCGTCGACGCAGGCGCGCATGATCTCCATCCCCCGGCCAGACTCGGCCAGGTGCGCGATATCACCGGCTTTGGGCCTGCGGCGGAGCAGCGCGACCGAGCGGACCGGCGGCCTGCGCAGATACGGGCGGCGCAGATGCGGGCGGCGCAGCGCCCTGATCCGGGCTCGCTCGAAGCCGCGGCCATTGTCGAGCACCTGGAGCAGCACGCGACTGCGGCCCACCCGTGCGATCAGCTCGTACTTGTACCCTGGGCCGGCGTGGCGCAGCACGTTGGTGCAGGCCTCGGTGGCGGCCAGCAGCAGGTCGGAGATGCAGGCCTCGTCCAGGCCCAGCCTGGCCAGCGTGTCACCGAGTACGCGGCGCATGACCGGAATGCTGAGCGTCTCACGGGGTAGCACCAGACAGAACCGGACATCTCTGGCCAGTTCTTGCGAGTGCAGCACCCGAGTTCGCATTCGCTCCTCTGTTCCTCGCTTACTCTCTCGCTCTCATCACATTGTGAGAGTTTCCACAGCCGGGGTGCGGTAATCATAAACTCGGGCGATCTTCGGACGAACAGTATCGTTCTTCCAGGTCAACATCGGAATACGAGCGGCGATGCAGGAGGCGGAACCGCGTTCGGCACAGGTGAATCGGCACCGGTGAACCCGGGCCGCGCAGGGCGCGGCCCAGGTCGACGCCCGGAATCTCCGGCCCGGCGGGAAGCGCTGGACCGGAATCGCCGCCCTGCTCAGGGGCCGTGGACTGCGAATTCCTCGATGATCGGATTCGCCAGCAGTTCGGCGGCCAGTTCGGCAACCCGGACCGACAGCGCATCCGGAGCGCCGCCGACCGGAGCGCTGCCAGCCGCGCCGGAATCCGTGACCTCGACCTCGACCTCGAAACGCTTGCCCTGGCGGACCGAGACCACCTCGGTGAAGCCGAGCCGGTGGCACGCTCCGGCGATCGCCTCCCCCTGCGGGTCGTGGATCTCTGGTTTGAGCATGACGTCGACAACTATCTTGGCCACGTCACGCAGCGTACGCGAATGTTCCACTTGACCAGGCTGGAGGAGCGCCGAGTACTGTCACAGCGAAACACGATAACCGGAGACCGCCCATTCGAGCCAGGACGGGCGGGACCTCGATCCCTGAGTAGGCAAGGAGTGGCACGTGGCCGTCAAAGCTGCCGGGCGAGCTGCCTCCCGATCCCGAACGCACGACAAACCGACCGCCAAGCCGGAACTGATCCAGCTACTGACGCCCGAGGGCGAGCGCACCGAGCATCCCGACTACCCGCTCGAGCTGACGCCAGACGAGATCAAGGCGCTCTACCGCGATCTCGTGCTGGTCCGCCGGATCGACTTCGAGGCAATCGCGCTGCAGCGCCAGGGTGAGCTCGGTATCTGGGCCTCGCTGCTCGGCCAGGAGGCGGCCCAGGTGGGCTCGGGTCGCGCGCTCGCACCGCGTGACATGGCCTTCCCGACCTACCGTGAGCACGGGGTCGCATGGTGCCGAGGCCTGGACCCGGCCAAGCTGCTCGAGTTGTACCGCGGCGTCAGCCATGGCGGCTGGGACCCCAAGGAGCACAACTTCCACCTGTACACGATCGTGATCGGCGCGCAGACCCTGCACGCGACCGGCTACGCCATGGGCATCCAGCGCGACGGGGCGGTCGGCGAAGACGGCGAGGCCGCGATCGTGTACTTCGGGGACGGCGCGACCAGCCAGGGCGACGTGAACGAGGCCTTCATCTGGGCATCTGTCTACAACGCGCCCGTGGTGTTCTTCTGCCAGAACAACCAGTGGGCGATCTCTGAGCCGCTGGAGCGGCAGACCAGGATCCCGCTCTATCAGCGGGCGCGCGGGTTCGGCTTCCCCGGCGTGCGCGTGGACGGCAACGACGTGTTCGCCTGCCTCGCGGTCACCAGGCAGGCCATGCAGGCCGCCCGCGAGGGGCAGGGGCCGACGCTCATCGAGGCATTCACCTACCGGATGGGCGCGCACACCACCACCGACGACCCGACGAGGTACAGGCTCTCGGCCGAGCTCGAGTCGTGGAAGCTGAAGGACCCGATCGAGCGGGTCAAGCAGTACCTGATCCGCTCGGCGATGGCGCAGGAGGACTTCTTCGCCGGCATTGCCGCCGAGGCCGACGAGGTGGGCACCAGGACCAGGAAGGCCTGCCTGGAGATGCCCGACCCCGATCCGCTGTCGATGTTCGACAACATCTACGCCGAGCCGAGCGCGCTGCTGGCCGAGGAGCGCGCGCAGCTCGACGCGTATCTCAGCTCCTTCGCCAGCGAGGAGGTCGGGCGATGACGGACACCCCGGCCAGGCTGACGCTCAGCAGGGCACTGAACGAGGGCCTGCGCAAGGCCATGGAGAACGACCCCAAGGTGCTCATCATGGGCGAGGACGTCGGCAAGCTGGGCGGTGTCTTCCGAGTCTCCGATGGCCTTCAGAAGGACTTCGGCGAAGACCGCGTGCTCGACACCCCGCTGGCGGAGTCCGGCATCGTCGGCACCGCGATCGGCCTGGCGCTGCGCGGCTACCGGCCGGTCTGCGAGATCCAGTTCGACGGGTTCGTGTTCCCGGCGTTCGACCAGATCGTCTCCCAGCTCGCGAAGATGGCGTACCGGTCGGCCGGGAAGCTCAGGCTGCCCGTGGTGGTGCGGATCCCGTTCGGCGGCGGCATCGGCGCGGTCGAGCACCACAGCGAGTCGCCCGAGGCGCTATTCGCCCACGTGGCCGGCCTGCGCGTGGTCGCCTGCGGCGACCCCGCCGACGCCTACGCCATGATCCAGCAGGCCATCAACTGCGACGACCCGGTCATCTTCTTCGAGCCCAAGCGGCGGTACTGGGACAAGACCGACGTCGACCTGGCCGGCGGCCTGGCCGCCGCCCTCCCGCTCGACAGGGCGCGAACGGTGGTCACCGGCACCGACGTGACCGTGCTGTGTTACGGCCCGATGGTCAGAACCTGCGTCGAGGCAGCGGCCGCCGCCGCGTCGGAAGGCAGGTCGATCGAGGTCATCGACCTGCGCTCGCTGGCGCCGCTTGACGCAGAGACGATCTTCGCGTCGGTGCGCAGGACCGGCCGGTGCGTGGTGGTGCACGAGGCTCCGGTCACGGGCGGGCTCGGGGCCCAGGTGGCCGCCCGGGTCTCGCAGGAGTGCTTCTACTATCTGGAGTCCCCCGTGCTGCGGGTCGGCGGCTACTCGACGCCGTACCCCCCGTCCAGGATCGAGGATCACTACCTGCCCGACCTGGACCGGGTGCTCGACGCCGTCGACCGCGCGTTCGCCTACTGAGAGGTCGTCATGTCTGAGCTGAAGCAGTTCAAGCTCCCCGACGTCGGCGAGGGCCTGACCGAGGCGGACATCGTCAGGTGGCTGGTGCAGCCCGGCGACAAGATCAGCATCAACCAGATCATCGTGGAGATCGAGACCGCCAAGGCGGTCGTCGAGTTGCCGAGCCCGTACGAGGGCGTGGTCGAGAACCTGCTCGTGCCGGAGGGAACGACCGCCGACGTCGGCACGCCCATCATCTCGGTGCAGGTCGGCGACGCCGGAGTCCACGCGCCCGCGCCGCCCGCTGACGCCCCGGCGCCGCCCGCCGACATCAGCGCGCCGCCCGCCGAGGGGGCGGTCGAGCCCGGCATCCACGGCAGCCCGGCGCCCAAGGACGAGCGGCAGGCGGTTCTGGTCGGTTACGGCGTCAAGCTCGGGGCGACCACGCGACGGGCGAGAAAGCCGGCCGGCGACAGTCCCGCCAGTCCCGCCAGATCCGCGGCTAGTCCCGCCAGTGCCGGCAGTGCCACCCGTACGGCCGGTGCTTCTACCACTCTCAGTGCTACTAGTGCTGTCAGTCCTATTCGCCCGGCTGCCGAGGCCGCGACCGAGGCCGCGACCGGCGGCGCGCGGACTGCCGTTCTCGCCAAGCCGCCGGTACGCAAGCTGGCTAAGGATCTCGGCGTGGACCTGGCCGGGCTGACCGGGACCGGGCCATCAGGCTCGATCACCAGAGACGACATCCAGGCGGCTGCGGTCGCTGTCGAGGCTGCGGCAGCGGGCGCCGGAACCGGGACCGAAGCCGCCGGGGACGCGGCGCCCGCGGCGCCCGCGGGGCCGGCGGGGCCGGCCCAGGCCGCCGCGATCCGCCTCGCCTCGCTGCCGCGCGAGGAGCGGATCGCGATCCGCGGAGTGCGCAAGCA
>DASPZH010000180.1:0-7953 GCA_035636335.1 Streptosporangiaceae bacterium | reverse complement strand
GGCCGTGCTCGACGGCGATCTGCCTGGTCATCTGGACCAGGCCGCCCTTGCCGACCGCGTAGGCGAAGTGGCCGGGCACGCCCACCATGCCGTGCTGCGAGGTGATGTTGACGATGCGGCCGCGCACCTCGCCTTCGGGTTCCTGAGACAGCATCGGCCGGACGGCGGCCCGGCACAGCAGGAACGGCCCGCGCAGGTTGACCGGCATCATCGCGTCCCAGTCCGCGTCGAGCGTGTCGAGCAGCGGCTTGGAGTGCGGGCCGGCCAGCACGGCGTTGTTGACCAGGACGGCGAGCCGGCCGTAGCGGGCGGCCGCCAGGCTCACCAGGTTCTCGCACGCCTCGCCGGAGGACACGTCGGCGAGCACGAACTCGCACCGGCCGCCCTGGCGGCCGATCAGCGCGTCGGTGGGCTCGCCGCCGGTCAGCGGGTCGCGGCGGATGTCGGCCAGCACGACGGGAAAGCCGTCCCCGGCCAGCCGGACAGCGATCGCGCGGCCGATTCCCGACGACGATCCCGTGACGAGGGCGCAGCCGGTCATGGCCGCATCGTCGCAGGCGGCGACATCTCAGGCAATGTCATCTCGGGCAATGTCATCTCGGGCCGTGTCATCTCGGGCCGTGTCATCTCGGCCCGGGCATCTCAGCCGGCGACGGCCACGGTGGCACCGCTGCGCAGCGCCTCCTCAGCCGCCGCCGCGACCGCTAGCGTGCGGGCCGCGTCGGCCGGCGGGCAGTAGACCCCGCCAGGATCACCTGCCCGCACCGCCGTCAGGAAACGGTCCACCGAGCCTTCGAACGGCGCGCCGCGCGACTCCGCGGCCACCGGCGACCCCGCGGCGACGCCGGAGAGCCGGAAGTCCGGGTCCAGGTCCAGGCGCAGGGCGGCGTCCTCGGCGGTCACCTCGACCCAGTACCTGCCGGGCAGGTTCCCGCTCGTCCAGGCCACGACGACCGTGCCGAGCCCGCCGGAGGCGAAGTGCAGCAGCAGCGTGACCGCGTCGGCGATGTCGCCTGCCTGACCGGCCGGGCGCGGCGCGAGCCTGACCGCCGACTCCGCCGCCTGCACGGCGACGACCTCCCCGGCGAGCGTGCGGGCAAGATCGATGTGGTGGCTGCCGCGTTCGAGCAGGTTCCCCCCGCCGGCGGCCTGGCTGAGGAACCAGGGCCGGGACTCGGTGCCGCCGACGCTCTGCCCGACCAGGCAGCCGACCGTGCGCCCGGCGAGCGCGGCGCGCAGGTCGGCGAGGACATCGACGGCCCGCCACTGGTAGCCGACCGCGCACACCGCCCGGCCGCGCAGCGCGGCCGACACGATCTGCGCCGCGTCGTCGACCGACCGGGCGACCGGCTTCTCCAGGTACACCGGCAGGCCGCCGTCGAGTGCGGCGACGGCCGGGCCGGCGTGCGCTCGCGGCGGCGTGCAGACCCACAGGGCGTCGAGCCCGCCCGATTCGAGCATCTCCCGCCAGTCGGAGAACACGCGCGCCCCGCCGGCGCCCGCGACCTGCGCCGCGCGGCCCGCGTCGACATCGCAGACGGCCGCCAGCACGACGTCGTCCCGGCCGGCCAGCGTCTCGGCATGGCGCCGCCCGATCCACCCGGCGCCGACGATCCCTGCCCGCAGTGTCTGCCTCATGAGAAGTCCAGCAGGATCTTGCCGGTCTTGCCCGGCTCGGCCAGGTAGTCGAACGCCGCCGCGGCCTGCGCGGCGGGGAACACCCGGTCGATGACCGGCAGCGCCCGGCCCGCCGCCAGCAGCGGCACCACCGACCTGGCGAACGCCTGGACGGCCGCCGCCTTCTCCTCAAGCGGGCGGGCGCGCAGCATCGTGCCGCGCAGGCTCGCGCGCTTGCCCATCAGGGCGCGCAGCGAGACGGCGGCGTCGGCGCCTGCCCCGGTTCCGACGACGACGATGCGCCCCTTGACCGCGAGCGCGGCGAAGTCTTGGTCGAGGTACGGCGCCCCGAGCAGTTCAAGCACGACGTCGGCGCCGCCCAGCGAACGGCACCGCTCGGCCGCCTGGTCGGGCGGCACGACCACCGCTCCCTCGGCGGCCAGCGCGCGGGCCGACTCCGCCGACCGGGCAACGGCCACGACCCTGGCGCCGGCCGCGAGCCCCAGCCGGACGCCCGCCGAGCCGACGGCGCCGTTCGCGCCGGTTACCAGCAGGACCTCGCCGAGGCGCAGCCCGCACTGGCTGAACACGGCGTCGTGCGCGGTGATGTACGCCTCGGGCACCGCCGCCGCCGCGTCGTCGGCCAGTCCGTCGGGGATCGCGGCCACGTGCCGCTCGTGCACCGCGACCCGGTCGGCCAGCCCGCCGCCTCCCACGACGCCGAACACCCGGTCGCCTGCCTGCCAGGCGCGCACCGCGTCCCCGGCCGCCACCACCGTCCCGGCGACCTCCAGGCCGGGAATGTCCTGCGGCGAGCCGGGCGGCGCCGGGTAATTGCCCTGCCGCTGCGCCACGTCGGCCCAGTTCACGCCCGCGAACCGGGTAGCGACGACGATCTCGTGGGCGGCGGGCACGGGATCGGGCCGCTCGGTCAGGCCGACGACCTCGTTCCCGCCGGCCCCGGCGAACGTCACGGCTCTCATGGCTGTCTCCGGTTCCTGCAGGCTCGAACGGTGCAAAGCCAGCATAAGGACGTAGGCTGCCCGTGTGCGGTCATTCCGCACCGGGGCGGTGGCGTGCGAACGAGGGAGCCGCATCACGTGGGCGGAACGGGCGGACCGGGGGCGGCCGCCAGCGCCGAGGCGCGGTGGGCCGGGGAGAATCCTGGGTCCGCGGCCCTGCACGCGCGGGCGCGGCGGCTGCTGCCCGGCGGCGTCACCCACGATGTGCGGCTCGCCGAGCCGTTCCCGCTGGCGGTCGCCAGGGCGCAGGGCGCGCGCAAGTGGGATGCCGACGGCCACGAGCTCATCTGCTACGTGATGGGCCACGGCTCGCTGCTGCTCGGGCACGGTCACCCCGAGGTCGTCGCCGCGGTCCGCGCGCAGGCCGGCCGGTCGCTGCACCCCGGCGCCTGCCACGAGCTCGAGGCCGAGTGGGCCGAGCTGGTGATCCGGCTGGTCCCGTCCGCCGAGCTGGTGCGCTTCACCTCGAGCGGCACCGAGGCATCGCTGCTGGCGCTGCGGGTGGCCAGGGCGGCGACCGGCAGGAACAGGATCGTGAAGCTGTCCGGCCACTTCCACGGCTGGCACGACCAGATCGCCGTGGGGTCCAACCCGCCGTTCGACCGGCCGGACACGGCCGGGCTGCCCGCCGGAACGGCCGCCGCGGTGGCCGTGGTCCCCGCCGACGAAGCGGCCCTGGCCGAGCAGCTGCGGGCCGGTGACGTGGCCGCCGTGATGCTCGAGCCGTCGGGCGCGTCCTGGGGGACGATCCCGCTGCCCGACGGGTTCGCGGCCGCGGCCAGGCGGCTGGCCGACCAGGCGGGGACGCTGGTCGTGTTCGACGAGGTGGTCTCCGGATTCCGCTGGGCGCCGGGCGGCGTCCAGCAGGCCTGCGGCGTGCTGCCCGACCTGACCGTCCTCGGCAAGATCCTGGCCGGGGGCATGCCCGGCGGCGCCGTCTGCGGCCGCGCCGACCTGATGAGCCTCCTCGCCGGCCCGGCCGCGGGCCCGCGGCGGGTGGCGCACCCCGGCACCCACAACGCGCATCCGCTGTCCGCGGCGGCGGGCGTCGCCACGCTCGCGCTCGCCGCCGGCGGCGAGGTCCAGGCCGAGGCCGCCCGGCTGGCCGCGGCGCTGCGCGACGAGCTGACCGCGGTGTTCGTCAGCCGCGGCGTGCCCGGCCGCGCCTACGGCGCGAGCTCGACGTTCCACCTGCTGTTCGGGCAGGACGATCCTCCCGCCATGCTCGACGACGCGACCCTGAAGAGCAGCGTCCCGCCCGCCCGCGTGTCGGCCGCGCTCCACTGCTCGATGCTCAGCGAGGGCGTGCACCTGTTCCATGGCTCGGGATTCCTGTCCGCCGCGCACGGTGATCGTGAGGCGGAACTGACGGTCATGGCCTTCAACAAAACCCTCGGCCGGCTCCAGCGGGCAGGCCTGACGTGACCGGCGCCGGCCTGGACCTCGTCGGCGGGCGCGTGCTCGACCCGGCCGGCGGCGTCGATGCGCCGGCGACCGTCAGCATCGACGGCACCGAGATATCCGGGGTGCGACCGGCGGAGGCAACCAGCGCCAGGGACCGGGACCGGCAGCGGATCGACGTGTCAGGGATGCTCGTCACGCCCGGCCTCGTCGACCTGCACACCCACCTGTACCCCGGCGTCTCCCACTACGGGATCGACCCGGACGCGTCCTGCCTGAGCCGGGGTGTGACCACCGCGGTTGACGCCGGCTCAGCGGGCGCGCAGACGTTCCCCGGCCTGCGCAGGTACGTCATCGAGCGATCGGCGACGCGGGTGCTCGCGTTCCTCAACATCGCCGTCGAGGGAATGATCAGCAGCCTGGTCGGCGAGCTCGAGGACATCCGCTGGGCGTCGCCCGAGCAGGCGATCGCGCGGGCTCGGGAGCACGCGGACCTGGTCACGGGGATCAAGGTCAGGCTCGGCTACCAGATGGCCGGAGACGACCCGGCGCCGGCGCTGCGGCTCGCGCGCGAGGCGGCGGACGCGCTCGGCCTGCCGTTGATGGTGCACGTGATCGACATGCGTCCCGGCCTGGCCTGGCTGCTGCCCAGGCTGCGCCGCGGCGACATCGTGACGCACTGCTTCCACGGCAACGAGGGCGGCATTCTCGACGCCGCCGGCCGGGTGATCCCGGCGGCCGCGGCCGCCCGGGAGCGTGGCGTGCTGTTCGACGTCGGGCACGGCGTCGGCAGCTACGCCTACCGGGTCGCCAGGCCCGCCATCGCCCAGGGCTTCCCGCCCGACACGATCTCCAGCGACCTGCACGCGCACAACATCGACGGCCCCGCGTTCGACCTGGCGACCACGCTGTCCAAAATGCTCCACGTCGGCATGGGGCTCGGCGAGGTGATCGCGGCGGCGACCGCGACGCCGGCCCGCGCGACCGGCAGGGCCGACCGCCTCGGGGCGCTGAGTGCGGGCCGGGACGCCGACGTGTCCGTCTTCGAGCTGCGCGCGGGGCACTGGGCCCTGCCCGACGCCGCGGGCGAGACCGAGGTCGTCGAGCGGCTGCTGGTGCCGGCGATGGTCGTCAGGGGCGGCCGCCCGCGCGACATCGGGCCCGCGGGCCCCGTGGTGCCGGGGGCCGCGGTGCCGGGGGCCGCCCGGTGAACATCGAGGCCGTGGTGGGCGGGACGGTCGTGACGCCGGCCGGGCCGGTCAGGTCCGACCTGGTGATCAGGGACGGCACGGTGCACGCGGTCGGGCCGGGCCCGGCCGGCGCCGCGCGGCGGCTGGATGCCGCCGGCTGCTACGTGCTGCCGGGCGGCGTCGATCCGCATACCCACCTGATGGCCGCGCCGGCGCCCGCCACCGCGGCGGCCGCGCGTGGCGGCACCACCACGGCGCTGTCGTTCACCAGCCCGCGGGCCGGGGAGAGCGACCTGGATGCCCTGCTGCGCGGCCGGGCCGAGCTGGCCGGCGGCATCGCGATCGACGTCGGCCTGCACGCCGCGATCTACGATCCCGGTCGCGTCACCGCCGCCGACCTGGCCGCGGCCAGGCACGCGGGCGCGGCGGCGATCAAGATCTTCCTCGCCTACCCCGAGCTCGGGATCTTGTGCTCCACCGCGCGGCTGCGCGAGCTGATGTCGCTGGCCCCGGGTGCCGGCCTGGTCGTGGCCGTGCACTGCGAGAACGCGACGCTGATCGAGGCGCTCGAGGAACGGGCGGTGGCGGACGGCCAGGCCGGCGCGAGGATCTTCGCCGACACCAGGCCGCCCGAGGCCGAGGACGAGGCGGTCGGCCGCGTCCTCGCCGCGGCGGCGCAGGCCGGGGCGACCTGCTACCTCGTGCACCTGTCGACCGCCGGCGCCATGCGGCAGGTCCGGCAGGCCCGCGCGGCCGGGCAGCGCGGCGTTCTCGCCGAGGCCTGCGTGCACCACCTGCTGCTCGACGACGCCCGCTACGAGCGGCCCGACGCCGGGCGGTACCTGGTCGCGCCGCCGCTGCGGGCCGGACGCCACGTCGAGGCCCTGTGGGCGGCCCTGGCCGACGCGACGATCGACGCGGTCGGCTCCGATCACTGCCAGGCCCGGACCCTGACCGCGGGCCGCCTGGCCGCCGCGGGCCACCGCTACCCCTACGGCCTGGCCGGGATCGGGCCCCGGCTGCCGCTGCTGCTGTCGGCGGCGATGGCGCGCGGGCTGACGATGAAGCAGGTGGCACGGCTGGCGGCGGAGAATCCCGCGCGAGCGTTCGGCCACTACCCGCGCAAGGGCGCGCTCGCGCCAGGCTCCGACGCCGACGCGGTGATCTTCGACCCAGCCGGCACGACCGTGCTGCCAGACGACGGGCTCGGCGACGGCACGGGCGACAGCGTGTACGCGGGCCGGGCGCTGCGCGGCCGCATCCGCGCCGTGCTGCTGCGCGGGCGGTTGATCGTCGCCGACGGCGCGCTCGTCGCTGACGAGCCGGCCGGAACGTACCTGGCCGCCTGATACCCGGACACAGCGCCGAGTCTGGTCGTGCCAGGAAATGCGCGCTAATCTCACCGGAAAGCGCGGCAGTGGCGTCGGCGCGGAGGAAGCGGCGGCGCCGCCGCGGAGGGAAGGTGAGCACCGACGTGACGCAGGCCAGCGGCCCGACACGGCCGGCACCGCGCTGCGTGGGCCGGCCATGGCCGTAGCCGCCGCGCCGGCCAGGCCGCCCGTTGCGCGCCGGGGCGCTCATCCCATCGCCGACCTCGTTGCTCGCCGGGTGGCGGCGGGCACGGTCACTCTGCTGGTCGTCTCCGTGGTTGTCTTCCTGGCCACTCAGGTCCTGCCGGGCAACGCCGCGTTCGCCGTTCTTGGCCGGTCGGCGAATCCGGCCCGGCTGCACGCGCTGGAGCGGCAGCTTCACCTGGACCGCGGCATCGCCGAGCAGTACTGGATCTGGTTCTCCGGCCTCTTCACCGGCAAGCTGGGTACCTCGCTGAACGGCCAGCCGCTGTGGGCGCTCATCCAGCCCCGCCTGGTCAATTCCGCCGTGCTCGTCTTCGTCACCGGCGCGATCGGCTCCATCGCCGGAGTGGCTCTGGGCGCGGCAGCGGCGCTGCGCAAGGACTCCTGGTTCGACCACGTGACCTCGGTGACGGCCCTGGCCGTCACGTCGCTGCCGGAGTTCGTCGTCGCGATCGCGCTGATCATCTTGCTGTCTACGGTGGTCTCGCACCTGCTGCCCGCGGTGTCCCTGCTGCCGCCAGGCACCTACGCGTGGAGCGAGCCGAGGCTGCTCATCCTGCCGGTCGCGACGCTGGTGATCGTGATCGTCCCCTACATCTTCCGCATGATGCGCGCGGCCATGATTGAGGCGCTGGAGTCCGACTACGTGGAGATGGCCAGGCTCAAGGGCGTGCCGGAGTGGCAGATCGTGCTGGGCCACGCGCTGCCGAACTCCATCGCCCCGACCATCCAGGTGATCGGCCTGAACTTCCTGTACCTGGCCGGCGGAGTGGTGGTGGTCGAGTTCGTGTTCAACTTCCCCGGCATCGGCCAGGGACTCGTGTTCGCGGTCCAGAACCGTGACATCCCAGTGATCCAGTTCATCGTGCTGGTGCTGGCCGGCTTCTACGTCCTCATGAACATAGTGACCGATGTGATCGCGCTGCTGGCCACTCCCCGGCGCAGGATCGCGAGGTAGCCGTGGCCGTCGCAGCCCCCCGGGTGCCGCCGCCCGCGCAGGCGCGGGAAGCGCGGGTCACCCGCTACCCCTGGCTGGCTGTCCTGCGGACCGCGGCGCGGACTCCCCGCGGCGCCGTGGGGCTCGGCCTGGCGTCCCTGGTCGTGCTCCTCGCGATAGTCGGCCCGTTTATCCCGGTCGGCTCGCCCGAT
>DASPZH010000179.1:0-8725 GCA_035636335.1 Streptosporangiaceae bacterium | reverse complement strand
GGCCACGCGCGCGGCGTCATGAGGCCGCTGCCGCTCGCGTAGCTTCCAGTACGGTTTGCGGACGGCCCGCTCATCCCGGTACCGGAACGTTGCCCACGCGACGCGCCGGAGAGTCAGCTGCCGCCGGCCCGCACGCAATTCCCTTTGCGCAGCTATCAGCATGATCCGCCGCAGCTCGGGAGACACCTCCCGGGTATAGTCCCAGATTTTTCTGGCATTTTCCGTTAGGCCGCACTCGTCGAGGATGCGCAGGCCCTGGCGAAACGCGGCACAGTCCGAGGGCTGCATCGGAAACTTGGGATTCGCGATCATTTCAAGGGACATTCCGAGCCGATACCGGCAGCGGAAGAAACGAGGATACTGCTGACGGTTGATCGCGTGCAGCAACAGCGCTTCCGCGTAGTGCCCTTGGAGATCGCGAAGCAATGCAAGCTCGTATCTGGCGACACCGGCACCGGGACTATTGCGCACCGCATTATCGAGCTCATTGATCTGGCTGAGCCGGGTGCGCCTGGCATCGTCCGGGCAGTAGATGAGTTCGGGCTGGTGCTTCGCGGAAATCAGGGCGGCGAGGTCGCTGCCGTCGAAGGAGCCCACCGACCATGGCGGCGCGGTCTGATCGGCCCGGAAGATCTGCCTGGCCACGTAGGCAGCGACGCGTGCGGCAGCATCGTCGAGGTCACGGGACGCCAGGGTGGTGGTCGCGATAGTCACGCCGTTCTTGGCGTCCTCGAGGTCGACGGTCACTCGCCGGTCGGTCGTGCCCTGCTGCCGGCCATTCGCGAACCGCTGGCCCGTGAGCCCTAGCCCCCGGCCGAACCTGCGACCAGCGCCGGCAGCCGGCGGATCGGCGGGCTTGACCCAGACCCGGACCTGGTACCGGCGCGGGCTTGGCCACAGGAGTCCCAGCACGCGGATGATGGCACCGGCGAGGTCGCTGCCCGTCACGCTGCTGTTCTCGGCGATGGATGCGAGCGCGATCGGCGTCGAGCCGCCGGGCAGCAGCGGCGGCGCTCGCACTTCCACCGCCGGCAGCCGGAATCTGAGCTGCGCGACGAGATTGTCGTGGTCACGCTGCCCGTCCGGCCCGCCGTCGCCGGGCCCGCCCGGCCCGCCGTCCAGAGCCGAGGTGTCCACGGTCGGCGGCTGCCAGCGCATCGCCCAGACCTCGAGTTCCCGGTATGCGAAGGCAAGGAACACGACTATGACGATCCATCCGACGCGCCCAGGTGCGAGCGCGACCGATCCGGGCAGCAGCGGCTGGCAGAAGGCGGCGCTGAGGCCGTCCATCCCCCGCGCGAACGCGCTCACGAGGTTGACCGGCGCTGCCCGCGCGGTCGGGGCCTGATGGGTCACGCCGTACCCGGTGACCACCACGACCCCGGCTGCCACCAGCGCCAGCGTGACGTAACGCAGGGTGCGCACGCTGAAGTGATAGGCGACCCAGCCGAGGAAGACCACCGCAACGACGAATCCGCCCCAGGCAAGCCACGAATTCATGCCGTCCGCATCCCTTCGCTCATAGTTACGGAGCAGCTACCGGTGATTCAGATACACCCAGGCACAACTCGCCAGGCGATGCCCTGAACCACCGGCAGCGCCAGAAAGCGGACGACTACGTGGGCAGCGGACTCATGGTGGTCGTGTGCGCTCCGGGGCATGCCAGAGGAACGGCGGCTGGGTAGAAAAGCATGGAAGCCCCCTCGGTGGCCGAAGCGGATCTTGGTCGACGCGCTTCATCTGGCAGCGGCTTCGTCACGTAGAAGCCGACACGCCGTCTGTTATGTGGCCAATCAGACGGGGTCTGGATAAGACTCCATCTTCCATGGACGTCAAGAGGAACTTCGTCAGGTTATGTCTGTGCGTGCGGTGACGGCGGCGCCCGCGACCGCGAAGGCGAGGGCCCATGCCGCGAACACCAGGCCACCCGCCCATGGCGAAAGCAGCCGCACCCCGCTCTGGATGGCCTGAGTGAGCCCGTCGGCGGCCACGCCGGGCAGGTATGGTGTCCAGCTGTGCAGCGAGGCGATGTGCGAGATCAGCGGCTCCAGCACGTAGAGGTACAGGAGCATGGCGGTGACGGTGACTAGCTGGTTGTGCAGCGCCGCGCCTAGCCCGGCCCCGATCATGCCGAACACCGCGACCGAGATAACGACCGCTCCCAGCACGCCGGCGTTGCCGTTACCGAATACGGAAACGTGGATCCCGTTGCCCGCGAGCCAGGGCAGCGCGACCACGAGGTTGATCACGATGCAGGCCACCGCGTAGCCCACGCCGGCCAGCAGGAAGGTGATCACCTCGGCGGCGACCACCAGCCGGCGGTGCGGCGTGGCCAGGAACGTCGTGGCCGCGGTGCGGTGCCGGTACTCGCCGGCCACTTCCGCCACGGCCAGCACGGCGACCAGCGGGCCGGCGCCGCCGGCGGCGATGGCGAACAGCGCATGCTGCCCGGCAGTGGTGGACAGCGCAGGCACCAGTTCGCCAGCGCGGTTGTTGAGCAGGATGACTAGCGCGGTGTACAAGATCGTCCAGGCGGCCGATACCAGCAGGATCCACAGCCACAGGCGGGTGGTGAGCAGCTTGCGGAACTCGGCCGCGATCAGCCGGGTCATGACCGCGCGCCCCCGGAGCGCGGCGAGTCGCCGGCGGTGGCCGTGAGGGAGAGGAAGACCCGCTCCAGCCCGCCCTGACCCGCGGTGAGCTCGGCGAGCGGCCCGGCCCGGAGCAGCTTGCCGCGGCTGATGATCACCACCCGCTCGGCCAGTTGCTCGACTTCCGGGAGCGTGTGGCTGGAGAACAGCACGGTCCGGCCCCGCCGTGCGTAGTCCTGCAGCAGGTTCCTGAGCCAGGCGATCCCCTCCGGGTCCAGGCCGTTCGCGGGCTCGTCCAGGATCAGCACCGCCGGGTCGCCGAGCAGCGCTGTCGCCAGGGCCAGGCGCTGGCGCATCCCGAGCGAGTAGCCGCGCACCCGCCGCCCGCCCGCCTCGGTCAGCCCGGTCCGTTCCAGCACGTCGTCGGCCCGGCTGAGTGGGTAGCCGCAGGCTGTGCAGCAGACGCGCAGGTGGTTGCGGCCGCTCCGGCCTGGGTGGAACCCCGCCGCTTCGAGTACCACGCCGGCTTCCCGCCCAGGCGCCGCAGACGTGGTGTACCGGCGGCCGCCGATAGTGGCACCCCCGGCGTCCGGGACGACCAGGCCGACCAGCATGCGCAGCGTCGTCGTCTTTCCCGCGCCGTTCGGTCCCAGGAACCCGGTGACAGACCCGGGCTCGGCGGCGAAGCTCAGGTCGTCCACGGCGATGACGCTGTCGAACCTCTTCGTCAGGCCAGACACCACGATCCGGCCGGCATCCTCGACCATAGTCCTACTATAGATCTAGTACTAAGCTGATAGTAGGTAACTCCGGGAGGGAGAACACTGTGCGGGTGCTAGGCGAGCTTGAGGCTCAGGTCATGCACCGGATCTGGGCGCGCGCCGGCGCCGTGACCGTGCGGGACATCGTGGATGACATCCAGCATGATCGGCCGGTTGCCTACACCACGGTGATGACGGTGATGGACAACCTCCGCAAGAAGGGCTGGCTGCGCCGCCGCGCACAGGGCCGTGCCTACCACTATGAGCCGACCGTATCGGGCGAGCAGTACAGCGCCGGTGTCATGCGGCAGGCACTCGCGGCCGCCGGCGACCGCGCCGCGGCCCTGACGCATTTCATCGGCGAGCTTTCCGCCGAGGAGGCTGACGCGCTCGACGAGGCGTACCGGCGGCATACCGGAAAAAAGGCCAGCGAGGCCGGCGGATGACCGCCGCGCTGCTCGCCGCCTATGCCGCGGTAGCCGGGTTCGGTGGCCCCGCGGTGCTGCGCCGGAGCTGGCTGGCGCGAGTGCCCGCCATCGCGATAACGCTGTGGCTGACGCTGGCAGCCTCCTGGGTCGTCGCGACCACGCTGGCCGCGCTGACCCTTGCCGTGCCATCCCTCCTGACCTGGCGGGCCGCCGGCGGGCACCCGATCCCCGCGGTCAGCCAGATCCCGGGCGCCCTCGTGGCGGGCGTCCTGCTGGCAGCCGTGGTCATGCTGCGCACAGGCTGGTGCCTGGCCAGCGACCTAGCCGCAGCGTGGCGCCAGCAGCGTGACCATGCCGCCTTCCTGGCAGCCGCCGGACACCCGGACCGCGCGCTCGAAGCGGTTGTCCTCGACGACGACGTGCCAGCCGCTTACAGCCTGCCGTGCGGGCGCCACAGGACAGTGGTCTCCGCCGCCACCGTGACCTTGCTCAGCTCCGGTCAGCTGCGGGCGGTCCTCGCCCATGAGCGCGCTCACCTGCGAGGCCACCACCAGCTCGCGTTGACCGCGGCCAGAGCCCTGGCCCGGGCGTTTCCGGCGGTCCCGTTGCTGGCCCGGGTGGCCGGGGAGGCCGCCGTGCTCGCCGAGATGGCCGCCGACGACGCCGCGGCCCGCGGCCACGACCGGGAAGACCTCGCCGCCGCGCTGGTGATCCTCGGCCGGGCCAGCGCCCGCACGACGGCCCTCACCGCCGGCGGTCCCGCCGCCCTGGCCCGGATCGACCGGCTGCTCGCTCCGCCCGCACACCGGGCGCTGCCTGCCAAGGCCGCCGGCATCGGAGCGCTCGCCATCGCAGCCGCCACCACCTGCCTGCCGCTCATCGCCACGGCTTGCGACCTCGCCACCCGGCGGTAAATCAGGGTGAAAAGGCTCAGTACGCCGCCGTGACGAGGGATTGAAAGCGGGTGATTCCCTATGTATGCGCGGCGGGCTCCGCCTCCCGGGAATTCCCTGGGCTGCCGGGGCGCAGGTTCTGGCCCCGCCAGGCGGCGCCAAGCTCCGCCCGGGAGCGGATGCCGAGCTTACTGTAGACGCGGGCGAGATTCGCCTCGACTGTCTTCGGGCTCATGAACAGCTGCGCGGCGACCTGCCGGTTCGTCAGCCCGGAGGCGGCGAGGTCAGCAACGAGCTTCTCTGATTCGGTCAGGTCACCGCCCGTTCGCCGCCCGGCGGCGCGATCAAGCTCGGCACGCGTGCGCTGCGCCCACAGGCTGGCGCCGGCGGACTCGAAGATCTCAGCGGCTCGCGCAAGCAGCTCGCAGGCTGACCGCTTCTTTCTGCCGCGGCGCTCGATCTCGCCGGCGACCAGGAGCGTGCGCGCGAGTTCCAGCCGCGGCTCGAGCCGCTCGGCGCGGCGCACCGCGCTGGCGGCCGCCGCCGCGGCGGCGGCGAGGTCACCGCGGGCTGCCAGCAGCAGCGCACGGCAGCGGTCCGCCTGGGCGAGCGCCCATGCTCGCTGCAGCCGCGTCCCCGCCTGCTCGAACATGGCGGTCAGCCGTTCCGCCCGGTCGAGCTGGCCGAGCGCCGCGAGCGCCTCGATCCCGTCCGCGAGGAACATCACCCGGACCGGCTCGGCCACGCCCTCCCGCTCAACCTCCGCGAGCAGCGGCGCCAGCGCGACGAGGGCGGCCGCGGGCTCGCGGAGCGAGAGCGAGAGCACCGCGAGCGCCCATCTCGCCCAGATGGCCCCGATCCCGTAGCCCGTCGCGGCGGCGAGCCGGAGAGCCTCCTCGGCCATGCTCCGCGCCGCCTCGGCTTCACCGGCATACGCGACCGGAACGGACCCGAGCGCCAGTGCGGTGCAGCGCACCGACTCCATCCCCGTGCGGGACGCGTACTCCACCGCCTCGTCCGCGTAGGCCACGGCGACGTCAAGCCGGCCGCGCCAGCCCTCCGCCCAGGCGAGGCAGCTGGCGACGTAGGCGAGGTCGCTCTCCTCACCGCGGTCGAGTGTTCGCTGCCGCAGGTCCGCGAGCAGCTGGCACGCGCGTTCCGCGCGGTCCTCGTACAGCATCAGAAGCCCCGCGATCAGGCTCGGCCGCATCTCCATGCTGGTCTGCCGTTGCTGGTCCTCCAGTGCGAGCGCGCGGTCAAGCGCTGCTTCGTCGAGGCCCCGTCCCAGCAAATGGCCGGTCATGACGGACACCGCGATCGCCTCGGCCAGGCGCGACTCGTCACCGGCCTGCTCGCTCAGCGTGAGCGCCCGCCGAGCGTGCGGCTCGGAGCCGGTGAAGTTACCGGCCGCGTTTATCGCGTAGGTGAGGTGCAGCTCGACCATCGCTACCAGGGAGGCGTCACCGCTGCCGTGCTCGAGGGCCTGCTCGAACAGCCGGACCGCTTCGGGGAAGCTCTGCTCGTGATAGAGGATCTCCCCTAGCAGGCGGAGCGCGTTGGCGCGCACCCAGCCCGAGGAAACCTGGCTCAGGACGGTGTCGAGCAGCTCGCGGGCGCGGCGCGGCTCACCGGCGTGGTAGTGGTACTCGGCCGCCTGAACCCTGCGCCGCTGCACATCCGCAGCCCGGCCGGGAGGCGTCAGCCTCAGCGCCTGCTCGGTCAGCTCGAACGCGGCGTCCGGTGCGCCCCTGGCGCGGGCGTGCTCGGCCGCGGCATCGAGCGTATTCGCCAGGTCCGCGTCGGCGCCGTCCGCAGCGAGCGCGAGGTGCCAGGCCCGCTCTTCGGCGTCGTCGAGCACCGCCGCCAGGCGGCGGTGAGCCTGGCGGCGGTCGCGGTGCTCTGCTGAGGTGTACACCACCGCCGCGAACAGGGGATGAGTGAAGCGAACGCGGGCCTCGTCCACCTCGATGATCCCCGCGGCCGCGGCCTGCTCGAGTGCCCGCCGCGACCCCTCCCGCGACCCGTCCCGCGACCCGTCCATCCCGGCTGTCACCAGCTCGACGGTGGGCGAGCGGAGTGCGGCCGCCGGGAGCAGCGCGTGCCGCGCCCGCTCCGGCAGCGCCGCCACCCGGGCGCCGATCAGCGCGCGCAGGCTGTCGGGAAGCGGCAGAACGGCCTGCCCGGCGTCGTGGTCATCGGGCAGCGAGCGAGCGATCTCGACCGCGAAGAACGGGTTACCTCCCGCCGCCTGCCCGATCCGGCCGAGCGCCCGCCGGGTGAGCGGGCGTCCCAGCCTAATCTTGACGACCTCGTGCAGCGCGGCCGTGCCGAGAGGCCCCAGCACGACACGCGCCACCTGACCGTCGGCCAGCGCCTGCTCGATCTCCAGCCCGGGCTTGCGGTCGGCCCCGATGCGCTCGCAGGCGAGCAGGCCAACCGGCAGCCGCCCGAGCCGGCGCGCTGCGAACGCCAGCACCCGCGCGGACGAGCGGTCGAGCCAGTGCAGGTCATCGATCGCGACCAGCACGGGCGCGGTCCGTGCCAGCGCCGCCAGGACGCTGATCGTCGCGGCTCCCACGGCCCGCTGATCGAGGCGCGCACCACCCGGATCCTCGCGCAGCAGGGCCACCGCGAGCGCGCGTCGCTGCGGCTCGGGCAGGCCGCGCAGGACATCATCGGCCACCGGCTCGAGCAGATCGGCGAGCGCCGCGAACGCGAGCCTCGCCTCCGCGGCGACGGGCCGTGCCGCAAAGACCATCATGGAGCGCTCGCGGGCTCGCTCGCAGACCTCCAGCCACAGCGTCGTCTTGCCGATCCCCGGCTCGCCCGCGAATACGAGTCCGGCCGGGCCGCGCTTCATCGCCGCCATGAATGCCGAGGCGGCCTCCAGCTCCCGGTCGCGGCCGACGATCTTTCCGGACATGATTGAACTGTCGCATCGGCCCGGTCACCCGTAAAGCCGAATTTGCCGACCAATACTCTCTAATGGACCTACTTCACGGCAGTCGAGACCGTCGCCTGGTTGTCCGTGAGGTCTGGGTCAGTCGCCGAGCTGGTCACCTTCACCGTGTCCGTGATCGTCGTGGCCTTGGGCGCAACGACCATCACGACAATTGTCAGCTGCGCGGTCGCGCCTGGCGACAGCGATCCGATGTTGCACTTGACCGTTCCCGTCGTCCCGATCGCCGGGACGGTGCAGCTCGACCCGCTTGGCGCCGCCAGGGACTGGAACTGGACGTTCGACGGCAAGCCGTCCGTGACCAGCGTGCCGGAAGCGGCCGAGGGCCCCGCGTTCTGGACTGTTATCGCGTAGGTCAGGTTGTTCTTGCGCTTGACCGGGTTCGGCGACGCGCCGATCGAGACGTTCAGGTCCGCGACCGGGCTGCCGGTGCCGGACAATGCGACCGTCGCGGTCCCCCCGTCACTGGAAATCGTGAGGGTTCCCGAGACTGACCCGCTGTCGGAAGGCGCGAAGACGACCGCGATCTGGCAGGTTCCGCCCGGCGCGATCGCGCCAGCCCCCGAGCAGGCGTCATCGGAGACGGCAAAGGGCCCGCTCGTGACGGCCGACTTGACGCTCAGCGGGCTGTCGCCGGCGTTGCCGACGGTCACGTTCTGGGGCGCGCTGGTGGACCCGACGAGCACGGACCCGAACTTGAGCGTGCTCGGCGTGACCGTGATCACCGGGGCGATGCCGGTGCCCGACAGGGCCACGGTGTCCGGGCTGGACAGGGCATTGCTCTTGATGGTGAGCGTGCCTGACCGGTCGCCGGTGGCGGCAGGCGAGAACGAAACCAGGATGACGCACGCCTGGCCGGGCGCGATCGGCTGAGCGGTGCAGCCGCTGTCGTCGGCCGCGAAGTCGCCGCTCGCGGTCGCCCCCGTCACCGTGAGGTCGGTCGACCCGGTACTCGCGATCGTGACCGGTATCGCCGCGCTGGTCGTCCCCACCACCTGCTGGCCGAAGTTCAGGCTGGGCGGGCTCGCGCTCAGGCCGGGGTCGATGCCGGTCGCTGTGAGCGGGACGAACTGGGTGCCGTCGCTCGAGGTGT
>DASPZH010000178.1:0-5854 GCA_035636335.1 Streptosporangiaceae bacterium | reverse complement strand
GACACCGGTCTGCACCTCGTCGAGCACGAACAGCGCGTCATAGCGCCGGCAGAGGGCCTGCATCGCCTGCAAGAACTCCGGCCGCAGATGATTATCGCCGCCCTCACCCTGGATCGGCTCAGCGATGAAGCACGCGATGTCGTGGGGGTTCGCCTCGAACGCACCCCGCGCCTGGGCGAGGGCACGTGCCTCGGCTGCTTCCACCTCAGCAAGGTGCTCCTTGAGCGGGAAGGTGACGGCAGGTACGTCGATGCGCGGCCAGTCGAAGGCCGGGAACCTGTCCGTCTTGGTCGGGTCGGTGTTAGTCAGCGACATCGTGTAACCGGACCGGCCGTGGAACGCGCGCGTCAAGTGGAGCACCTTGGTGCCCAGAGCACCGGAACGGCCCGCCGCCTCGTTGCGGCGGCTCTTCCAGTCGAAGGCCGTTTTCAGCGCGTTCTCGACGGCGAGAGCGCCACCCTCCACGAAGAACAAGTACGGCAAGGCCGGATCACCGAGCACACGGGCGAAAGTCTCGACAAACTCCGCGAGGTGCGTCGAGTACATGTCCGGGTTGGCCGGTTTACTGACGGCCACCCCGGCGAGCAGCGCCATGAACACCGGATCATCAACGATGCCCGGCGGGTTGGCGCCGAGCGGCGCCGACGCGAAATGCGTGTAGAGGTCTAGGAACTCCCGCCCGTCGCGAGCATCGACCAGCCAGCTCCCGTGACTATGTTCCACATCGAGAACCAGCCGGTACCCGTCGATGAGCAGATGCTCGGCCAGCCGCTCGTGCACCTCGGCCGGCGGAACAGTCACACTGCGACGATCGCTCATCTGCCTCCCAACAGAATGCCGACACCCTACCGCCGGCCCGCTATGCTGCCGCGGGGCGCAGCCCCTGCGGCTCGTGGTCTGTCCCATGGCTGCCGCGTCAGATGTCGGTCACGAGCTTGACCGGCTGACCGGTAACGGTCGCGACAGTCTGGTAGTCATGATCGTCGCATAGCACGGTGAGCCGTTCGCGTTCGGCGGTGGCGGCAATGAGGAGGTCGACAGGGCAGGCCGAGCGATGCGCTCCGGCTTCAGCCAGCAACTGCTGAACCTCACTGGCCCGCTCGTACGCTCCGTCGTGCATCGACACCCAGCCGAAGAGACTGTGCATCAGCCGTTGCTTTTCCAGCCTGTCGGCGAGCAACCGCGCGGAGCACAGGACTCCAGCTCGACGACCGGGCAGATCGCGATTACTCCCGCAGCGAGCTGGTCTGACCATGCCTTCCGCGCCTCAGCTGGCAAGATCCTGAACACGCCCGACGTGTCGATCAGGTACAGAGCCGGATCTCGGCCCGTAGACGCCAGCGTGCCTCCGGGGGCGCACCGCGCAGCGGCCCGGCCGCTGCGCGGTGCGCAACACGCTGGGTCACATCTCCATGACCTCGCCGACCTCGACCCGGCCGCCGGCCTTCAGACCAGGGCAGCCTTGCGCCAGCGCGGCCGCCGCGTCCAGGCTATCTGCATTCACGACGACGTAACCGGACAGCGCGTCCGGCTCGGTACCGCCACCCACCATACTGGTCCGGCTGACCCGGTTCCCGAAGTCGATGACGGCTCCTCCTAGCTCGCCAAACCATGCGTTCCACGCCTCCTCCTCCGCAGCGCTCGCGGCCTGGTTCGGGTCGTTGCGGAAGGCGAATACGTACTTGGCCATCGGTTCGCTCCTTCTGATCTCCTCAGCACCTCCACGGTGCTACCTAACTATCTCGACGGACGGTGCAGCGCGGAATCGACAGGGTGCCGAGGCCGCGCCCGCTAGCTCAGCCGCGCCCGCTAGCCGACGACGCTTGCGTCCCGGCGGCTCGCCGCCACCCGCATTCTCGCCGGCGGCGGCACAGTCAACCACCTCTGCAAGCAGCTGCACGTCAGCGGCACCACCGCGGACGTGCGGCACGGGCTACCACAAGGCCGCTCCGTGCACGAAGAACTGCAAGCGCCACCAGCGCCAGTGCCCGCCGCTGCCCCCAGCGCCACGGCGGCGGCCTGGTCGAGGAGGTGATGGGCTGGTCGAACAGCGCGATGGTGCGCCGTTACGCGCACGTCACGGCGCGGCTCCGCAGGGACATCGCAGACCGCCGCGACAGCTACCTCTGGGAGAAGAAATGAGACTAGGAATGAGACTAGGCAGTGCGCGCGGCGGCCTGGATGCCGGGACCGGCGAGACATCGCGGCAGGTCAGCGCTGGAGCCGGTGAGCGGGTTCGAACCGCTGACCTGCCGCTTACAAGGCGGCCGCTCTGCCAACTGAGCTACACCGGCGGAGAGTCTCGTGCATGGTATCCGACCCGGCCCTGGCGCCTGAAGCTAGCTGCCGAACGACAGGCTCTGGGCGAAAACGTTGGCGGTGATGCCCTTCCCCGACGTGTCGATCTTGCCGGTCAGCTCGAGCCCGGCCGGCAGCATGGACAGCGGCACCTTGATGTCGCTCGCACTGTTCTTGAAGCCGCCTGGCAGCCCGTTGCTGCGCACCAGTCGCAGGTCGATCTGGTGCGGACCGGCCGAGGTTACCTTCCAGACCGCCGACCAGGACACCGCTCCTCCCACGAGATTGAGGCTGCCTTTCAGCTCGCTGCTGCCGACCGACTCGATCTTCAGGCCGCCGCCAGACCCGCCGCCGAGGAACGAGGCCAGCGGCCCGGCCGCCGACAGGAATCCGCCGATCTCCCCGAGGCTGATCAGCACGGTCCCGTGCAGCGGGCCAGCCGTCCCCGACTGGAAGTTCGACTTCAGCTTCACGTTATCCGCGACGACGTTGAGGCTGGTGATCTTGACCGGCCCCGCGGGGATGTTGGACGAGCTGATCGTGACCTGGTGGAAATTCCTGGTGATGACCTGGGTCAGGAACGGGAAACCGGCGATCGACACGCTCGGCTTCTTCGGGAACCCCTGCTTCTGTATCTGCGTCGCCGCCTCGCTCTCGGCGAACGCCTTCGCGCCGAAGTCCAGCGCCACGAGCAGCACGAGGATCGAGATGACCCAGATCAGCGCCTTGCGGCCACCGGAGCGCTTCTTCGGTGCCTGGTACTGGTACAAGCCAACCGCCTCTCGGTCTTGGGTTCGACTCGCCGCGGCGGCTGCGGTCCGGCCGGCGAGCTAGGGATCAAGGAAGCGTGCTCAGCCTGACGACCTGCACCTGAGCCGAGTCACGATCGACCACGTAGAGGAACTGCCCGTTCGGCGAGACCGCCATGTCGCGCGGTGTTGTCCTGCTGGGGATGTAGCCAAGCAACGCGGACTCGCGCTGCAGGGCGGCTCCGGGATTGACCACGGCCAGGTTGTGCGCGGGCGACGTGGAGGTGGGCCAGGTGTCGTTGCCGTTGTTGTCGCTGACCACGATCCGCTGGCCACCGTTGACCAGCGCGATGCCGATCGGCGTCTGGCCAATCTGGACCTTGGCGATCAGTGCCTTCGCCGGGTCGGTCCGCAGCAGCTCGGCCGAGTACCCGAGCAGGTAGTTGCTCGCCCGCATCGTAACCCAGACCGTCTTGGTGTCCCTGGTCACGGCGACCCGGGCGGGCTGGCACCCGGTCTTGATGTGCGAGATCGTCGCGTCTTTCATTTCGTGCTTGGTCGTGGCCTTGACGACGTCGATCACGGTCAGCGTGCCGGGTGTGGCGGCATTCGCCACGAAGTTTGTCGCGTACAGGGTCTGCCCATCCCGTGAGACGGTCAGGCCCACCGGCTGGGTGCCGACATTCAGCGAGCCGACGTAGTCACGGGAGCTGAAGTCGCCCGAGCGCACCGCCTTGGCCAGGTTGAACACGCCTACCTTGTCGCCGAACTGCAGGCTGACGAAGGCGAACTGGCTGTCCGGGGTGACGGCTATGTTGATCGCGCGGCCGTATCCCGACACGCCGGGCACGTTCAGCGCGCCGAGGTAGGCGTCCGACGCGTCGGCTTCGACCTTGGCCGCGTCGAAGACCTGGATGCCGGCGTCGGCCGCGACCAGCAGGTATCTGCCGTCCGGGGTCACGGCGGCAAAGGTCGCCTGGCGCTTCGAACTGGCGAAGGGAACCGGATAGTGCCACTCCGCGCTCAGCGATCCGTCAGGGGCGGTCTTGAACACCTGAACCGAGGAGTCGGTCGTCACGAAGACGGCCTTGCCGTTCTTGCTGGCCGCCACGCCGAAGGGATCGCCGTTACCGCCGGGGACCGAGGCGAACGCCGTCTTGTGCAGTCTGGTCGCGCCAGCCACGCTGGTGGTGCAGCCGGGCGGCTTGAGCGGGGGCAGCGCGTGCCCGTCGTTGGTGCCGCCACCGGTGATGCCGGTACCGCCACCGCCGTTCGTCAGCGCGTACGCGGCCGCGCCGCCGCCGATCAGCACGACGATGGCCGCGACGACCGCGAGCGGTGACCTCCACCACGGGCGGGCCAGGCTGGCCTGCCCGCCGTAGTCCCCGTAGCCGCCGGGCCCGCCCGGCTGCCATTGCGCCGCGGTCAGGTCCGGTGCGGTCCGATGGCCGCCGCCCGCGAGCTGGGTCTCGGGCTCGCCGTAACCGCCGGGACCGTAGCCGCCTTGGCCACCGGGACCCTGACCCTGGCCGGGGTCACCGTAGCCACCCTGGCCGGGGCCGTAGCCACCCTGGCCGGGGCCGTATGCACCCTGCCCGGGGCCGTATGCACCCTGCCCGCCCTGGCCGGGGCCGCCGTAGCCACCCTGGGCTGGGCCGCCGTATGGACTCTGGCCACCCGAGCCACCCTGGCCACCCGAGCCACCCTGGCCGGCGTAGGCGCCCTGGTCGCCCTGGTCGCCCTGCGCGCCCTGGGTGCCCGGCCTGCCCTGGCCCGGACCGCCGTGGGTGCCCTGTCCGCCGGGACCTCCACCGCCGGCATAACCTGCGCCGGCGTAGCCCGCGGCCGCTCCCGCGTAGCCGCCGTCCGTGCCCGCGGCGGCACCGCCACCCGGGCTCGATGGGCTGACGACTCGCGTGGCCGGGTGCTCGCCGCTCGGCCCGACATTGGGGCCCGAGTCGTACGGCCTGATCCCGAATGCCTCGCGCAGCGCCTCGGAGAAGTCACGGCAGCTTGGATAACGATCGGCCGGGGTCTTGGCGAGTGCCTTGGCGAACACCGGGTCGACGGCGTAGGGAACGTCGCGCCTGCGGCTGGTCACCGGCGGCGGCGCCTCGGAGAGCTGGGCGTACATCACCGCCATGGCCTCGGGGCGCTGGAACGGCGGCGTCCCGGTCAGCAGCTCGAATGCGGCGCACGCCAGCGCGTACTCGTCTGCGCGGCCGTCGACCGGCTTGCCCTCGATCTGCTCGGGGGCGATGTAGTCCAGCGTGCCGAGGAACGTCCCGGTCCCGGTCAGCCCGCTGGCCTGGAGCGAGCCCTTGCTCAGCCCGAAGTCCGACAGGTAGACGTGGTCGGGCCGGCCGGCCCCCGAGCTGGCGTCGAGCAGCATGTTGGCCGGCTTGACATCGCGGTGCACCAGGCCGCGGCCGTGCGCCGCGTCGAGCGCGGACGCCACCTGCGAGACGATCTCGGCGACCCTGCCGGGCGGAATCGGCGCGGCCGGCCCGACCAGCGACCTAACGTCGCCGCCGCGCACGAACCGCATCGCGATGAACAGCACGCCCCTCGCCTCGCCGGCCTCGAATACCGGAATGATGTGCGGATCGTCGACCGCCGCGGCCGCACGCGACTCCCTGATGAAGCGCTGCCTGAACGCCTCGTCGGCCGCCAGGGCCGGCGCCAGGATCTTGAGCGCCACCGTGCGGTCGAGCCGCTCGTCGTGCGCACGGAAGACGACCGCCATGCCGCCCTGGCCGATCTGCTCCTCAAGCAGATAGCCGGCGATCCGCGAACCTGGCCCGAAG
>DASPZH010000177.1:0-20651 GCA_035636335.1 Streptosporangiaceae bacterium | reverse complement strand
CCCGAATCAGCACGAACCCATGCTAACCAGACGACCCGGTCACCCAACCCAACCCAACCCGCCCCGCCCTGCCGCGCCAGCGCATGCGCTCAGATCCAGTTCGCCTGCCCGTCAAGGCAAGCTGACACCCGTGAGCCGGGTCAGCTCATCAAGCAGGGCGTTCTGGAACCGCTCATCGAGCGCGGCCGGGGCGGGTGCCTGGCGGAGCTGGTGATACCAGTACCCGCCGCTGCCGGTCGCCGCCGGGCTGTCGCTCACCGCCAGCCACGCCTGGGTGAGGTGGCCGAGCTCGAGGTCGTCCGTTGCGCCAGGTCCGCCCATCCTCGTTGGCACCCACCCCGGGTCGACCGCGTTGCTGCGCATGCCGGGCCACCGGCGCGCGACCGCGAACGCGAGCGCGGTGATGAAGAGCTTGCTGTCCGAGTAGGCCTGGACGCCGCTCCAGCGCCGCGCGGTCCAGTCGATGTCGTGCAAGGAAGCGTCGCCGCCGTGGTGCATGCCGCTGCTGAGGTAGACCAGCCGAGAGGGGCGGTCGACCAGGGCCGTGAGCATGTAGGGAGCCAGCACGTTGACGGCCAGCGTGCGGGCGTGGCCTTCCGGGGTGGCGACGCGCCGGGCGTCGATGAACACGGCCGCGTTGTGAATGACCGCGTCGAGACGACCGAGAGCATTGACGTGGCTGGCAATGGCGCGGGTATCGGCTGCGCTGCTGAGGTCGCCGGTGACGACCCCTGCTGCCCGTTCAGTTAGATCTCGCAGGGCGCGCTCGCGGTCTTTGTTCCGCGCGTGCAGCACTACCTTATGGCCGTCGCTGAGGAGGGCCTCTGCCGCTGCGCGGCCGAGTCCTTCGGTGGACCCGGTGACCAAGATGCGTGCCATCTTCTGCCTTCTTTGTCTCCAGGCTGGTTCCCGCGAAATCTATGGATCCGTGGCCGAGCGTCGATCTTGGTGGAAGCCCGGCGAACCGCGCACCTTCCTGCAGCCGCTCGCCGCGGCGCGGTTGGCCCGCGCGCTGACCGGACCGGCATCCGAGGTGCGTCGCCACGGCGCAGTCTCATTTCCGGTCTCATACACGCCCGTGCGCGCTGGTCGACCGCGGCCGCCGGCGGGCGCTGAGCAGGCAGGAACGCGGGCAAGTCCGGCCCTTGAGAGCGCTCCGTGCTCGTTGTAAGGGGTCGACTTTACCCCAGAATGCGCGTCTGGGTGGGTGCCTGACAAGAGAGGCCAGCGCGGCTGCCCGAACGGTGCCCCGGTTGTTGCTGGCCGGGCCGTCAATCCACCACGATCATGAGCTGGGAGGGGCGCGGAGGCGGGGGGTGGCTTAACATGAGTGCTTGGCGGCGGGCAGAGGGAGTGACCGAATGACCACGGCTCAGTCGGTGCCTGAGGTGCCGGCATCCGACGTTCCCGACCGGGGGTGGCTGCTCGACGTGCGGGAGCCGTACGAGTGGGCCGCCGGCCACGTGCCTGACGCGACGCACATCCCGCTCGCCCAGCTCGGCCACCGCAGTGCCGAGATTCCGCGCGACGGCACCGTCTACGTGATCTGCCGGTCAGGTGCGCGCTCGGCGCGGGTCGTGCTCGCCCTGAACGAGGCCGGCTGGCAGGCGGTCAACGTGGGCGGCGGCATGCAGGACTGGGCGGCGGCGGCCCGCCCGATGGTCAGCGACACCGGAGCAGCGCCGACCGTGGCATGACCGGTGCCGGCCATGGGATGACCGGCGCCGGCCGTGGGATGACCGGGGTGCGGGCTTGTGCTACCTGGCGCCGAGGCCGAGCAGCAGGCCGTCCGCCTCGACGGCGGGCGAGGTCGTGACGAACATGGGCACCCCCGCCACCGGCGCGGTGATGGACTGCAGTTCCTGCGCGCCGTCGATGCTGGTGACGGTGCCGAGAAGCTGGCCTTGCGCGACCTGCTCGCCGGGCCGCACGGTCGGCTGCCACCAGCCGGCCTCGTCGCAGCGCAGCCAGATGAACTTCGTCAGCCTGACCGGGCCAGCGGGCTCTTGTCCGTCCTGTCCGGCCGTGTCCGCCATGGCGAGCGCGGCGAGCACCCGGTCGAGCCCCCTGACATGCTGGTCGACCTCGGACCGCTCGACCAGCCCGCACCCGCCGGCCTCCGCCGTGATCGCCGGGATGCCGGCGGCGGCCGCCGCGGCGCTCGTCGTTCCGCCGACGGCGCGGTCGGGACCGGGCTCCTGCCTGATGACGTATCCCAGGCCGTAGGCGACGGCCAGGGCCAGCGCCCGGTCCTCGCTCGGCCCGGCCTCGTACAGCGAGAACGGCTCGAGCGCCTCGGGCAGGTCGCCGCAGTGCGCGTCGATCAGCGCGTCGCTGCCCGCGATGAGCTGGGTGAACGTGGCATGGGCCAGCCGGTCGGCGAGCGTGCCCGCCGGGTCGCCAGGGAAGCACCTGTTCAGGTTCTTGCCGTCCTCGGGTATCACGAACGGGCTGCGGGCCCGGAACGCGGGCAGGTTGAGCACGGGCACCGCGAGGACGCTGCCGCGCAGCTCGCGGCCGGCCAGACCGGCCGACCACTGGCGCACCGCCGCCATTGAGGCGTACTCGCAGCCGTGCACCCCGGCGATGACCGTGAGCCTGGGCCCGTCCTGCGCTCCGGTCGCTTCCACGACAGGAACGTCGATGCCGGCCAGATCCAGCGTGCGCCGGTGCATCGTGGTAGCCATCCGGTCAGTCCTTCCTGTGCGGGCGGTTGCGGGCGGCCGCGGGGGTCGCGGTCCGCGCGCGGGCGGTCGCGGCGGTTGCGGTCCGCTTGCGGGCGGCGCGCTGGCTCGCCGTGGCCGGCCTCACGAGAGCGCCGCCGCGAGCACGCGCTCGGCCGCCGCCGCGGCGCGGAGCAGCGCGAGATCCCCGCCCCGGTGCCCGGCGAGCTGCAGGCCGACGGGCAGCCCGGCGGCCGGCACGGGCAGCGACAGCGCCGGGTGGCCGGTCAGGTTGTACGGGCCGGTGAACCGGCCCTCGGCGCTGTCGTCGCCGACGCCGAACGGCGGGTCCTGCTCGGGCGCCTGGTAGCCGACCGAGGGGCCGGCCAGCACGTCGACCCCGGCCAGGCTCGACTCGACCGCCGCGGTCAGCTCGGCCTGCTCGGCCAGGGCGCGCGCGAACTGCTCGTCCGTCACCGACGCCCCGTAGTCCAGCAGCGCGCGGGTGCCGTCGCCGTAGCGGGTGGTGTCCCGGCCGGCATGCACCAGGTGCGCCTCCCGCGCCACGATCACCGCCAGCGTCCGCTCCCACCGGGCCAGTTGGTCCAGCCACGGCGCGGTCAGCTCCCTGACCTGCCAGCCCGCGTCCGCCAGCGCGGCGATCGCCGCGTTCAGGACCGCGCCGACCTCTGGCGTCACGCTGGGATCGGCGAGCTGAGCGGCCAGCACGCCGACCGCCGGCGAGCCCGCCCCCGTCCGCCCGGCCGCCCCCGTCCGCCCGGCCGCCCCGGTCTGCCCGGCCGCCCCGGCCCGCCCGGCTGTCCCTGTCCCGGCCAGGTCCGCCAGGTCGGGCCGGTCCGCCAGCACCGCGAGCAACTCGGCGGCGCCCGCCACCGTCGCGGTGAGCGTCCCCGCGTGGTCGCACCGCGGCGACAGCGGGAACACCCCGTCGACCGGGATCAGGCCGAAGGTCGGCTTCAGCCCCACGATCCCGCAGTACGCGGCGGGAATCCTGATCGACCCGCCGGTGTCGGTGCCGACGGCCAGGTCGCACACGCCGGC
This sequence comes from Streptosporangiaceae bacterium, assembly GCA_035636335.1. Classification (GTDB taxonomy): domain Bacteria; phylum Actinomycetota; class Actinomycetes; order Streptosporangiales; family Streptosporangiaceae; genus Chersky-822. The sequence goes on along the minus strand of DASPZH010000177.1, from coordinate 16,926 downwards.
GGCGACCAGCGCCGCCGACCCGCCCGATGACCCGCCCGAGGTGCGGGACGGGTCGGCCGGGTTGCGGGTATCGCCGATCTCGGGGTGCGCGAACCCGGCGGCGTACTCCAGGCACTGGGACGCGGCGAACACCTCGGCGCCTGCCGCGCGGAGCCGGCCGACCAGCGTGGCGTCGGCCGTGGCCGGAGCCTGGTCGCTCGCCGGGCTGCCGCACCTGGTCGGAACGCCGGCGATCGCGATGATGTCCTTGACCGCGACCGGCCGCCCGGCCAGCGCGCCTGACGCTGCGCGGGCGGGGGCGCCGATCACCGCCGCGACCGCGTTCAGCGGGCGGCCCAGCCGATCCAGGCGCTCGTAGCTGGCGAGCAGGTCGAGGTTCGCGCGCGTGCAGGCGCGCTCGCCGCGCTCGATCGCCGCGATCAGCTCGAGCACCCTCGCCACCAGCGGGGCGTCGGCGGCGAGGCCGCCAAGGATCGCGGTGACCTCGGTCGGCCGGTGCAGCACCGCCAGGTCGCGGTGGATGCCGGAGTGAGTCTTCGCCGACCCCCGGTTGAACTCCGCGAGCCGTCCGAGCGAGCCGTACAGGTCGGCCGGGTCGAACCCGTCGAGCGGCTCGGGCCGCACCGGCGCCTGCGCGAGCACCTGCCTGGCCAGCGCGGTCAGCAGCGGACGGTAGGCAGGGTCGTCGAGGGCGTCGGCGATCGGCAGGTCGCTCACCGCGGTCGCGGCGAGCATCGCGCCGTAGGCCTCCTTCGCCCACAGGTAGCCCAGGATGTTCGCGGTGACCTGCGCGTCGGCGATGTCGGCGGCCAGCGCCCTGACCCGCTCGGTGATCGCCCCGTGCACCTCGCCGACCATCAACGTGGCCCGGTTCCCGCGCAGGATCACGCCGGGCTCGATCGCGTCGGCGCCGAAGTTCACGCACGCCTCGACCACCCTGCCGGCGCTGACGGCATCGGCCAGGACCGACGTGTTCAGCCCGTTCTGCATCGAGACGGCGAACCCGCCGCCGGTCAGCCGGCCGCCGACCAGGGCGGCCGCGGCCCCGGTGTGGTGCGCCTTGACCGCGATCAGCACCGGGCCGTCCAGCCGCTGCGGCAGGTTCTCGGGTGCCACCGCCGCGACGGGCACGGTGAAGTTCTCGACCGGTCCCTTGATCGTGATCCCGCGCGCCCGGACCGCACGGACAACGTCCGGGCTGGCGTCGGTGACCAGCACGTCGTGCCCGTCCCGAGCCAGTCCGGCCGCGATCGTGCCGCCGATCGCACCGCATCCAACCACCACGTAACGCACGGCTCGGAACGTTACAACACGATAACTACGTCGGTCCAGGTATCGCCTGCTATTTACAACTCGCCGGATCCTCGCCACATTAGTGCGGAACAAAGGTTTGTCCTGCTTGGTCAGGGTCGGCACGGGCGTGGCGAGCAGCGCGGCTTGCCGTTGGATCGGCCGACACACCGCCCGACACCCCCGGCCGCCGGCACCTAGGGAGCTTTCCGTGACACATAGATACTTCGTGAGGAAGGCGCTGATCTCGGTCGGCGCCCTCATCGTTTTGGCCGGCTGCGGCTCGGGCGGGTCCGGCGGGAGCACCGGCGCGACGAGCGGGCCCGTCCGCGGCGGCAACCTCATCTTCGCGGCCGTGCAGGACGCGCAGTCGATGAACAACACGACGGTGTTCGACAACAACTCGATCTGGATCTTCGAGCAGATCTTCCAGACGCTGTACACGGTGACCAACGACGGCAAGGGCGTGCGGCCGCAGCTCGCGACCAGCTACACGATCTCGCCGGACAAGAAGACCTACACGTTCAAGCTCCGCCCCGGCGTCAAGTTCTCCGACGGCAAGCCGATGACCTCGGCCGACGTGAAGTTCTCGATCGACCAGAACCGCAAGGCCGCCCAGGGCTGGGCGTACCTGGACTCGGCGATCAAGTCGGTCGACGACCCGTCGCCGGACACCGTCGTCATCCACCTGAAGTTCCCGTGGGCGCCGCTGCTCGCCGACCTGTCGATCTTCGCCAACGGGATCGTGCCGAACAACTACGCGGGCCAGACCGAGACCCAGTTCTACACCCACCCGATCGGGACCGGCCCGTTCAAGTGGGGCTTCTGGCACAAGGGCCAGGCGCTCAAGCTGGTGCGGAACACCAACTACTGGCAGAAGGGCCTGCCGTACCTGAACAGCATCACCTGGACCGACGTGGCGAACGACAACACCAGGCAACTCCAGCTCAAGGCCGGCCAGGCGCAGATCGACCAGTTCCCCGCCTGGTCCACGGTGTCCTCGCTGAAGTCGACCAGCGGCGTGAACATGCACCTGTTCAACTCGACGCAGACCAACTACCTGGCGTTCAACGAGCTGCGCAAGCCGTTCGCCGACGTTCACGTACGCCGCGCGATCTCGCTGGCGATCGATAGGAACGCCCTGGTCAAGGCCGTCCTGTTCGGCAACGGCAAGCCCGCGAACTCGCTGTTCCCGCCGCAGGTGCCGTTCTACCAGGCGAGTACTCCCGGCCTGCAGTTCAACCTCACGCAGGCCAAGGCCGAGATGGCCAAGTCCACCGTCCCGCACGGCTTCACGACGACGATCATCGTCCCGGCCGGCAACTCGGACTACGTGACCATCGCCACGATCCTGCAGTCCGAGCTCAAGCCGCTCGGGATCAAGCTGAAGATCACCCAGCTCGACCCGAACGTCGCCAACAACGACGAGCAGACGCTCAAGTACGACATGGTGCTGACGCTGTGGACGATGGACATCCCCGACCCTGACGAGCTGGCGACCTTCGCGGTCGACCCAAGTTCGGGCGCCAAGTCCTTCTTCACCGACTACAAGAACCCGACGGTGATCAAGGACACGCACCTGGCCGAGACCACGACCGCCCCGGCCAAGCGCCAGCAGTACTACAACGTCGTCCAGGCCGACGCGGCCAAGGACGCATTCATGGCGTACCTGTACTACTCGCCGTACCCGTACGCCACCACGAGCAAGGTGCACGGCTTCTACGTGACGCCGCTCGGCAACATGCACATGGAAGACGTCTGGCTGAGCAAGTGAGGATTTTGCTCAACGCGGCTCGCCCGGGGCCGGCGGCGCGCGCTCGCGCGCGCACCGCCGGGCCACGGCGGGAAGGGTGGTAGCCGGTGGGACGGATGGCCTTCGTCGTCCGCCGGCTGCTGATGCTGGTGCCGGTCGCCATCGGCGTGACGATCGTGGTGTTCTTCATGATCCACCTGATCCCCGGCGACCCGGCGCGGACCATCCTCGGCATCCACGCCACGCCGAAGCGGATCGCGATCCTGCACCGGCAGTGGGGCCTGAACCGGCCCCTGGTCAGCCAGTACTGGCTGTTCATGGACCGCCTCCTGCACGGCAACCTGGGCCAGAGCCTGTACTACGGCGTGCCGGCGGCCGGGCTGATCATCAGCCGGCTGCCGCCCACGCTCTGGCTGATCGTTTACGCCGCCGTGATCGCCGTCGCGGTCAGCGTGCCGCTGGCGATGATCGCCGCCACCCGCAAGGACGCGGTCCGCGACCACGTGGTGCGCGCGGTGCCGCTGCTCGGGCTCGGGATGCCGCCGTTCTGGGTGGGCATCCTGCTGGTCTACGCGCTCGCGATCAAGGTGCACGCGTTCCCGGTCAGCGGCTACGGCAAGGGCTTCGCCGGTCACCTGCACGCGATGTTCCTGCCCGCCCTGACGGTGGCGATCGCGCTCGCGCCGGTCGTGATCCGCAGCCTGCGGGCCAGCATGCTCAACGTGCTCGGCGCCGAGTACATCACCACGGCCAGGTCGAAGGGGGTGCCGGGCCCGCGCCTGTTCCTGCGGCACGTGCTGCGCAACGCGGTGATCCCCGCGGTCACCGTGCTCGGCATCAACATCGGCTACCTGATCGGCGGAACGGTGATCATCGAGAGCATCTTCGCGATCCCCGGCATCGGCCAGCTCATGATCAACTCGATCTTCCAGCGCGACTTCCCCGTCGTGCAGGGAGTGACGCTCGTCTTCGGAGTGCTCGTCGTGCTGGTCAACCTGCTCGCCGACCTGTCCTACGCGGCACTCGACCCGAGAGTCAGGTTCGACCGGTGAGCGATCTGAGCCTCAGGACGCGAGCGGGAGATACCGGATGAGCGCGATCTCCTTCCCCGAGCCGGCCCTGGCCGCGCAGGCCGAGGAGCACGCCCAGCCGCGCGCCCGACGCTGGTACCGCCAGCCTGCGCTGGCGTCCGGGGCGATCCTGCTCGCGCTCATCGTGGCCGCGGCGATCGCCGCCCCGCTGCTCACGCCGTACAACCCGATCAAGCAGAACCTCGGCGCCAGCCTGCTCGGGCCCAGCGCGCACCACCTGCTCGGCACCGACCAGACCGGCCGCGACACGTTCGCCCGGCTGCTGTACGGGCTGCGGACCGACCTGCGGATCGCGTTCATCGCGGTGCTGCTGCCGTTCTGCATCGGCACGATCCTGGGCAGCATCGCCGGCTACTTCGGCGGCTGGGTCGACGCCGTGCTGATGCGCCTGGTCGACATCGTGGTGGCGTTCCCGTTCTACGTGCTGATCATCGCGCTGGTGTTCGTGCTCGGGCCCGGGCAGCGCAGCATCTACATCGCGATCACGCTGGTCGGCTGGGTCTCCTACGCGCGCATCATCCGCGGCGAGATCCTGGTGGCCAAACGGCAGGACTACGTGCTCGCCGCGCGATCCGGCGGCCTGTCCGCGGTCCGCATCATCGGCCGGCACCTGCTGCCGAACGTCATCACCCAGGCGATCATCTACGCGATGTCCGACATCGTGCAGGACATCCTGGCGATCGTGACGCTCGGCTACTTCGGGCTCGGCGTCCCGGCGCCGACCCCCGACCTGGGATCGATGATCAACGACGGCCAGAACTTCCTGACCACGCACTGGCAGCTCACCACCTTCCCCGGGCTGGCCGTGGTGGTGGTCGGCCTGTCGTTGTCGCTGATCGGCGACGGGCTCGCCGACCTGATCAGGCCGGGGCAGTCATGAGCGAGCCGGCCTCCCGGAGGCGAGCGGAGAACACTGCCGCCGGTGGGGTGAAGGGCCCGATGCTCGACGTCCGCGACCTGCACGTACAGATCGCCAGCCGGCACGGCACCGTGCGGGCGGTCGACGGGGTCTCCCTCGAGGTGGCCGGCGGCGAGGCGCTCGGCCTGGTCGGCGAGTCGGGGTCGGGCAAGAGCATGACGCTGCGCACGATCCTCGGCGTGCTGCCGCCCGAGGCGAAGGTGACCGCTGGCCAGATTCTGCTCGACGGCGTCGACCTGGTGCCGCTCTCGCGCTCCGACCTCAACCGGATCCGCGGGCCGAAGATCTCGATGATCTTCCAGGAGCCGATGAGCGCGCTCAACCCGGTGATGCGGGTCGGATACCAGATCGCCGAGGGGCCCCGGGTGCACATGGGCTACGGCAAGGCCAAGGCGGCGCAGCGGGCGCTCGAGCTGATGCAGCGGGTCGGCATTCCCGACCCGGAGCGGCGGTTCCGCGCCTACCCGCACGAGTTCTCCGGCGGCATGCGGCAGCGGGTCATGATCGCGATCGCGCTGTCCTGCGATCCCGAGATCATCCTGTGCGACGAGCCGACCACGGCGCTCGACGTCACGATCCAGGACCAGATCCTGCGGCTGCTCGCCAAGCTGTGCGCCGAGTCGGGCGTCAGCCTCCTCTTCGTCACGCACGACCTGCCGATCGTCGCCCAGCTCTGCCAGCGGGTCGCGGTCATGTACGGCGGCCAGCTCGTCGAGACCGGCGACGTGCGCGAGGTGCTGCTCGACCCCCGGCACCCGTACACGCTCGGCCTGGTCAGGTCGGCGCCCGACGTGGAGTACGTGCGCGAGTCCCTCGTGCCGATCCCGGGGTCTCCGCCGAGCCTGGTCAGCCCGCCGTCCGGCTGCCGGTTCCATCCCCGCTGCGCGTTCGCCGAGGAGGACTGCAGGGTGCTGCCCACGCCGCTGCGCGTGCTGCCCGGCGGGCGGTCGACCGCCTGCCTGCACTACGAGCGCGCCGCCGAAGCCGCCGCCGCCGACCGGGTCGGGCCGTGACCGGGACCGCGGGTGGTTCCGGGGCCGCGCTGCCGGTCTCGCCCGATGCCGGCGGCGGCGCGGCGAGCGCCGCGCCACTGCTGTCCGCCCGGGACATGGCCGTGCACTTCCACGTCGGCTCCCGGCTCGCCGCGCGGGTCAGGCACGAGCAGCGGCTGCTGCGCGCCGTCGACGGCGTCGACCTTGAGCTGGCCAGGGGCGAGGCGCTCGCGCTGGTCGGCGAGTCCGGGTCGGGCAAGTCCACGCTCGCGCTGGCGCTGGCCGGGATGCGCCCGGTGGACGCCGGCGAGGTCAGGTTCGACGGCAGGGTGCTGCCGACCCGCCGGTCCCGCGCCGACCAGCGCCGGATCCAGATGGTGTTCCAGGACCCGTACTCCTCGCTGAACCCGAGGCTCACGGTCGGCGGGATGCTGGGCGAGCTGCTGCGGGTCCATCACGTGGTGCCCGGCGGCGAGGTGGCGAGCTACAGCCAGGAACTGCTGAGGCTGGTCGGCCTCGACGGGGACGCGCTGCGCGCCTACCCGAGGCAGTTCTCCGGCGGCCAGCGGCAGCGGGTCGCGATCGCCAGGGCGCTGGCGCTGCGCCCGGACATCCTGGTCGCCGACGAGCCGGTGTCGGCGCTGGACGTGAGCGTCCAGGCGACGATCCTGAACCTGCTCCGCGACCTGCGCGGCGAGCTCGGGCTCACGCTGCTGCTGATCTCGCACAACCTCGCGGTGGTCAGGCACCTGTGCGACCGCGTCGCGGTCATGTACCTGGGCCGGATCGTCGAGGTCGCGCCGACCGGGCGACTGTTCAGCGATCCCAGGCATCCGTACACCAGGGGGCTGCTCGCCGCGATTCCGCGGCTCGCCGACAGCGCTGAGGCGCGGGACGGGACCTCGCCCCTGGCGGACAGCGGCCCGGCCGTGGCCGGTGACATGCCGAGCGCGCTGCGGATCCCGGCCGGCTGCCGGTTCCGTACCCGGTGCCCGATCGCACGGGACATCTGCGCGACCGTGGACCCGGCCCTGACCCACGCCACCGGCGACCTGGCCCACGAGGCCGCGTGCCACTTCGCCTTCTCGGCCGCGCCGTCAGCGGAGCCATCGGCAGGGCCGGCGGAGCCATCGGCAGGGCCAGCGGAGCGGCCGGCGGAGTCGCGCTGGAAAAAGGAGTAGCCATCAATCCCGTCAGCACACCCGTCATCGTGGCCAGCGAGCGCGGCGAGGTCGGCCTGGCCGCCGGCATGGAACTGCTGCGCGCCGGAGCCAGCGCCATGGACGCGGTCGAGGCCGCCCTGCGCGTCGCCGAGGCCAACGAGGCCGACCACTACGTCGGCGTCGGCGGCCTGCCGAACCTGCTCGGCGAGGTCGAGCTGGACGCCTCGATCATGGACGGGGCGACCCGCCGGGCTGGTGCGGTCGGCGCGGTCACCGGGTTCCCGCACCCGATCTCGATCGCCAGGGCGGTCTGCGACCGGCTGCCGCAGCACCTGCTGCTGGTCGGCGCCGGCGCCGAGCGGTTCGCCGACGAGGTCGGGATCGAACGCGGCCCGACGCTGACCGACGAGGCCAGGCAGATGTGGCGGGACGGCCTTGAGCCCGCCGGGCTCGAGGCCGTCGCCGAGCGGCACGGCGAAGGTGAGGTGGCCTACCGGCGCCAGGTCATCGAGCGGATCGCGGCGATGGCGCCGCCGGCCGGGCCGTGGGGAACCACGAACGTGCTCGCGCTGGACGCGGCGGGCAACCTAGCGGCCGGGGTCAGCACCAGCGGCTACCCGTGGAAGTACCCGGGCCGGGTCGGCGACTCGGCGCTGATCGGCTCGGGGAACTACTGCGACAACCGGGTCGGCGCGGCCGCGTGCACGGGCCGGGGCGAGCTGGCGATCAGGGCGGGCACCGCGCGCGCCGTGCTGCTCGCGCTCGAGGCCGGCCACGGCCCGGCGGAGGCCTGCGCCGCCGCGCTGGCGCAGACGCTCGACCTGCCCGACGAGTACCGCGCGCCGCTCCAGGCGCTGTGCCTGACTCCGGACGGCAGGCACGGCGGCGCGTCGACCAGGCCGGGCTCGACCTACAGCGTGCTGACGGCCCGCGACGACAGCTACCGGATCGAGGAGAGACGGCAGATATGAAGGTATTCCTGTCCACCGACATGGAGGGAACCGCCGGCGTCGTCGACTGGGAGCAGTGCGTCGGCGACGGCCCAGAGGCGGCGGCCGGGCGCCGGCTCCTGCTCGCCGAGGTAAACGCCGCGATCGAGGGCGCGCTGACCGGCGGGGCGACCGAGGTCGTGGTCAACGACTCGCACGCGACGATGCGCAACCTGCCGGCCGGCGAGCTGGCCGGCGGCGCGTCCTATATCTCGGGCAGCCATAAGCCGCTGTACATGATGCAGGGTCTGGACGGCAGCTTCGACGCGGTCTTGTTCATCTCCTATCACGGCTCGGTGGGCGCGCCGGCCGGCCTGTCGCACACCTACAACCCGCGCGCGGTGACTGAGGCCAGGCTGGACGGGACGGTCACCGGCGAGGCGGGCCTGAACGCCCTGGTCGCGGCGCACTACGGCGTGCCGGTCGTGCTGGTGACCGGGGACCGGAGCGCGTGCGAGGAGACCGCCGCGCTGATCCCGGGCGTGCACGGCGCCGTCGTGAAGGAGCACGTCAGCAGGCTGGCCGCGCACAGCATGCACCCGGACCGCGCGTGCGCGCTGATCCGCGAGACGGCGCAGCGCGCGGTCGCCGGGGCCGCCGAGGCGCAGCCGCCGCCGCTCGGTTCGGCCGTGCTGGAGATCTCGGTCAGGACCACCGACATCGCCGAGGCCGCGACCTGGGTGCGCGGCGTCGAGCGGACCGGCCCCCGCGAGCTGCGGTTCACCGGCGACGACCCGCTCGCCGTCTACCGCTCGTTCTGCGCGGCCATCCTCCTGACCAGGACCGTCGCGGAGGTCGTGTGAAAACGTCGTGCCGGAGGCGCGCAGATGAGCACCGTGCCGGAGGCGCGCCGATGAGGCCCGTGCCGGAGGCGCGCAGATGAGCACCTCGGCTGGGCCCGCCGCGGCCGCGGGGTCACGGGTCGCCGTCGTGACGGGGGCAGCGGGCGGGATCGGCGCGGCGACCTGCCGTCGGCTGGCCGCCGACGGCTTCGTCGTCGCCTGCCTTGACCTGCGCGAGGCCGACCTGGCCGGGCTGACCGCCGAACTGGCGACGTCGGCCGGCCCGGCCGATCCCGGCGCCCGGCCGGCGCGGGCTCGTGGCTACGCCGCGGACGTGCGCGACCCGGCCTCGGTGCACCGGGCCGCGTCGCGGATCAGGCAGGAACTCGGCGAGCCGTGGCTGCTGGTCAACGCGGCCGGCGTGTTCAGCATCGGGCTGCTGCCCGACACCGACGAGCAGGAGTGGGACCGGATCGTCGACACCAACCTGAAGGGACCGTTCCTGACCTGCCGGGAGTTCCTGCCCGCGATGATCGAGGCGCACGACGGCTGCATCGTCAACGTCGCCTCGACCGCCGGGGTGCGCGGCGGGCGCCGGCGTGCGGCCTACTGCGCGTCCAAGGGCGGTCTCGTGCTGCTGACTAGAAGCCTGGCCATCGACCATGGGCCGGACGGGGTGCGGGTTAACTGCCTGTGCCCGGGCCTGATCGACACCGAGATGGCCGACTGGATCCGGCACGACACCGCCGCGATGGCCCAGTTCAGCGCCGGCGCGCCGGCCGGCCGGATCGGCTCGCCGGCCGAGATAGCCGCCGCCGTCGCCTTCCTCGCCTCGGCCGACGCGAGCTACCTGCACGGTGCGGTGGTCATGGCCGATGGCGGCGTCACCGCGTTAGCTAGCCACAGGGTGAGCAGTAAGGTGCCGAAGGATCAGGGCACAAGCGGCGGCACGGGTCCGGCCACCACGGGCCCGGCCACCACGGCCTGCCCGGCCACAACAGGCCCGGCCACTCCGGACACCATAGTGTCGGCCACCACGGGTCCGGCCACCACGGGTCCGGCCACCACGGGACGGACCGCGGCAAGCGTACGGCCGGCCGACAAGCCGGCCTCGCCTGGCCGGCGCCGGGCTTCCCGGCTGGTCGACATCGCCGAGGCGGTCGGCGTCCACACCTCAACCGTGTCGCGCGTCCTCAACGGCGATCCCGCGCAGTCCGTCCGGCCGGAGATCTACGAGCAGATCCTGATGACGGCGCGGCAGCAGGGTTACCGCCCGAACGCGCTCGCCAGGGCGCTGAAGCGGCGCAGGACGGGTGCGTTCGCGTTCGTGATCCCGCTGCTGCGCAACCCGATCTGGGTCAGCCTCCAGCGGGGCGCGCTGCAGCGGGCGGCCGAGCGCGGCTACGTCGTCATGATCATGGAGGAGCCGACCGACGACCAGAAGCCGCCGGAGTCCTACCGGTACCTGGTCGACGAGAGCCGGGCCGACGGCCTGCTGATCGCGACCTCGCTGCGGATCGGCGACCACGCGGGCGGCGTCCCGGTCGCCCCGCACGTCTATGTCAACCGGAGGGGGCCGCACCGCGGCAACAACGTGGTGATGGACGAGCCGGGAGCGGTCCGGCTGTTCATCGACCACGTCGCCGGTCTCGGCCACCGCAGCGTCTGCCTAATCGACGGCTCGGCTGAGGTCGACACCGTGCACCGCAGGGTCCTCGCGGCCAAGCGGATCTGCGCTGGGCGCGGGATCAGGCTCACCGTGCTGCACGCGGCCGCCACCGAGGAGGGCGGCTGGGACGCGGCCGGCAAGCTGCTGCGCGCGGCCGATCGCCCGACCGCCTGCGGCGTGGGCAGCCTGAACCAGTTGTTCGGGGTCATGGCCGCGCTGCGCGCGGAAGGCGTGCCGGTGCCCGAGGCGATGTCGCTGGTGAGCTTCGACGAGGACGAGTGCCTGGCCTTCCTCGATGTCCCGGTCACCAGCGTTGCGATGCCGCTCGCCGAGCTGGGCAGCGCGGCCGTGGACGCGCTGATCGCACGGGTCGAGGGAGATCCTGAGCGCGACGTGCTGGTCCGCGAGCCGATGCGCCTCGTCCACCGCGACTCGGTCGCCTCCCGCCCCGCCTAAGCCCTCTGGGCGCGGGCCCCGCGGCAGCGCCGCTCCGGCTTCCCATGATCGTGGATGATTTCCGGCATATGCGTGGAAAATCATCCACGATCATGGGCGCTCCGCTGCCGGGACCCGAACGCGGGCGCGCTGCCGGGAGGCGAGCAGCCGCGCCGCAGGGGTGCCTGGCGGCTCAGCCGCCGATCGGGAGCGGGTCGGTGGCCAGGCTGTCCTCGCCCTCGAGCAGCGCGGGTGCCCGCTGGAGCACGTCGGGCCGCCAGGCGCCAAGCACGAGCGCGTAGCCGATGCCGACGAGGACCAGGCCGATGGTGAGCCAGGGCAGGGTGTTGAACGGGCTGGGCTGGCCTGGCCGCAGGTCACCCCAGACCGGGATGGCCAGCACCGCTACGCCGATAACCGGTGTGATCACCCACAGCCAGACGTTCTTGTGAATGCCCCTGCGGCGGAACTTGGCCCACTCGACGACCAGCGCGACGTTGGCCATCAGGTACATGATGATCAGCCCGAGGATCCCGAACGTGCCGAGGAAGCTGGACGCCGTGCCCGGGTCGGTGAACGCCGTGGAGACGACGGCGATCAGGATGCTGGGCGCTACGAACGCGACCGCGGCGGCCGCCGGCGTCCCGAACCGCGGACTCACCCCTGCTAGCGCCCTCGTCAGCAGCCCGCCGCGCGCGCCGGCGAAGACGACCCGTGAGGTCTGGGTGTTGGCCGCGACGTACGAGCTCGTCACGCTGGACAGGAACACCCAGGTGATCAAGGGCGCGAGGACCGGCAGGAAGGACTTGGCCGCGGTGTGGAACGGGTTCGTGTCGCTGGCCAGCGTGCTCGCGTGGCCGACTCCGAAGGCCGTCACCAGGGCGTAGGAGCCGACCACGTAGATGATGCCGCTGACGAGCACGCAGCCGAGAACGGCGATCGGAACATTGCGCCGCGGATCGCGGGTCTCCTCGGCCAGCGGCGCGGCGGCCTCGAACCCCCCGAAGGCCAGGACGGCGAGGCTGAACGCGAGCAGGACGTCGCTCGACTTGCCGCCCGGCCAGGAGAACGGAGTAGCCGACAGCCCGTTCGCACCGCCCTTGGCCAGGATGGTCAGGCTCAGCGCGAGCAGCAGGACCACCTCGAACACGTACAGCGCGATCGTGACCCTGACGCCGAACTTCAGGCCGACGACGACAGGAGCGACTACCAGGGCGCCGTAGATGATCGTCACGATCTGCGTGATGCCCCAGATGTGCGGGTCGTTGAGCACGTTCTGCACGATGTAGCTGCCGACGAAGATATAGATGCCGCCGAACGCGATGATGTAGCCGAGCACGCAGATCACGCCGATCGCCACCGCCACCTTGGTGCCGATCGCCCGGGTGATGTAGGTGATGAAGGATCCGGCGCTCGGGTAGATGCCCGAGAACTGGGCCAGGCTGCTCGCGGTGGCGCCCATGCCGACCATGGAAATCAGGAAGATCAGCGGTGCCGAAGCGCCGGCGTAGAAGACCATGTAGCCGGTGGTGAAGAACAGGTTGAAGGCCGGGGCGACCTGGGCCAGGCCGGGCATGATGATGCCGAACATGCCGAGCTGATCGCGCCGAAGGCGCTCGGGGGAATGGGTGACGGCCATTGCTAGCCCCTTCCGTGCCGTCTGACGAAGTCGAGGAAGGTCTGGTTGAACTCGGCGGGGTGCTCCCACAGGCAGGCGTGACCGCCCTTGGTGGTGGCCCACTCCGAGCCGGGGATCCCCTCGTGGATCCGCTTGGACAAGGCGACGGGGATGAGGATGTCTTCCTCGCCGGCCAGCACGAGCGATGGCACGGCGATCTGGCTCAGTCGGTCGGTGGTGTCGTGGTTCTGGATGACGGCGAGTTGCGCCAGGTAGGCGTGGACCGGCTGGTCCATGAAACGCATCGCGGTCTCGAACTCGGCCAGGTCGTCGGCCCGGTTCTCGAAGAAGGGCAGAGTGAAGGCCCACAGGGTGACGTCCCGCATGACGAACGGAACGCCGAGGACGGGAGCCATGCCGGCCCACATGGCGAACATGCGGGAACAGAACGGCCCGGGCGCGGCGTACGTGCAGCCGAACGTGGCCGAACGCAGGTCGCCCGGGTATGCGAGTGCGTACTCCTGGGCGATCATCCCGCCCATCGAGACGCCCATCAGGTGGAAGTCGGTCACGCCGAGCGAGTCGACCAGCGCCTTCGCGTCGTCGGCCAGCATCCGGCTCGTGTAGGGCCCGGCCGGCTTGGAGCTCGCACCGATGCCCCTGTTATCGATGCGAAGCACCCGGTAGCCGACCGCGAGGAAGTCGTCCGTCTGGGCAAACCAGGACTCCACGTCGTCGGCGAGGCCGTTGATCAGGACGATGGCCTCCTCGCCGTCACCGTCGAGCTCGTAGTGCAGGTCAATGTCGTTGACCCTGGCCATCGGCATCGGACTCACCTCCAGATCGGACGCGGATACGGGCGTGAAGTTCCCTGAGCATGTCCTCGGTGAGCGAGAAGTGCTCTGCTGCGATCTCGGCCGCCCGGTCCGGGTTCCCGGTGATGACGGCGTCGGCGAGCGCCGGGTGCTGTCCCAGCGCCAGCTTGCGCACCAGCGGCGTGTAGGGCTCGGCGTTGAAGCCCAGGCTCACCTCGCGCCTGACGCTCGCGCTGAGCTCGACCAGCCGGTCGTTGTGGGTTGCCCGCGCGATCGCCTGGTGCAGCGCGTGGTCGGCCATCCGTGAGGCGTCCCTGTCCTTGGCCCTGGCGTAGTCGCCGATGGCCCGCCTGATTGCCCCGATGTCCCTGGTCGTGCGCCGTTGCGCGGCGGTGCGGGCGATCGTCTGCTCGATCAGGCTGCGGAAGTCGAGTATCGCGGTCAGTTCCTGCCAGGCCGGGACCAGCGTGCGGCGGATCATCTCGTCCGCCTCGGGACCGCGGCTGGTCGTGACGAACGTGCCGCCCGCCCGGCCGCGCCTGGTGGTCACGTACCCGGCGGCCTGGAGCCGCTGGAGCGCCTCCCGCACCGTCGTCCGGCTCACCTCGAGCATGGCGGCGAGGTCGCGCTCGGTCGGCAGCCGCTGGTCGGGCACGAACTCGCCGAGCGCGATCGCCGTCACGATCCGCTCGGCGATCCGCTCCCCGGCGGTCTGCATCGCGATCGGGACGAGGTACTCGGTCATCCGGCCGCCCCCGGCCCGGCGTCGGCCATTCCTGTTCCGGCTCCGCGCGCGAAGAATCCGGCTCCGCGCGCGAAGAATTCCGCGATGAACCTGGCCAGCGCCTTGGCCCCGGTCACGATGCTGGCGAGTTCCACCGCGCCGCGCCCGGCCAGCCAGCCGTCCGACCGCACCGGCACGAGCGGGTCGGACGACCAGAGCGCCGCCTCGGCCGGGACCACGTCGACGTGCCCGTTCAGCAGCAGCGACGGCGAGCCGCCCGGGTTGATTCGCCCGAGTACGTCCTGCCCGGTCATCTCCGCCCGCTCATGGTCTACTGGACTGCTCATGGTCTACTGGACTGATGTTTAGACCATTTTTCATGAGCGGCCGTCTGCCGTCAATCCGCCGCCTCGTCGCTCATGCTCCACTTCGCCGCTCATGCCGCTCTCGCGTGTTCTGCAACTCTCGTGTACTTTCACAACAGGCGCGGCGTGGCGGACTGGCCTGAACCAGGTTGAGAGCGGTAGAAAGCGGGAGGTTAGCCGGGATTGCGGACGGGAACCTGAAGAACCGCCAGTCCGTTTACCTGGTTAACCGGGTGGCAGTTTGCCGCGTCTCTTTCATGGAAGATGCCGGAATCAGATCCTTGCGGCCGGTCAGTCGGCTGTGTGGCAAATCGGTAACCTGCCGCTCGGGTGATCGGCGCCACTGCACCGGAGGGCTCGATGATGCGCATGCGGTCGCGGCGGGCGAAGATCCTCGGCTGGACCGCGATCTCCCTGGTCGCCATCCTGGTCGTGATCACCGCCGGCGTCTTCGCGGCCGTGCGGCTGGAACTCTCCGGTATCACGCACCTGGCCAGGATCGACTCGCACACGCGGCCGCCGAAGTACACCAACGCGCTGAACGTCATGCTGCTTGGCTCGGACACCAGGACCGGGCGCAACGGAGCGATCGGCGGGCCGAACGGCTGTGCTTGCTCCGACACGATCATGATCGCGCATTTTTCGCCCGGGCGCGGCAACGTCACGGTGGTCAGCATCCCGCGCGACACCGTGGTCCCGCTCTACGCCTGCTCGGCGTGGAACGGAACGCCGGGCCAGCATGCCGACCCCTACGCCGTCGAGCGGATCAACGCCACGCTGGCGGCGGGCGGTCCCGAGTGCGTGCGCGAGACTGTCGAGCGGCAGACGGGCATCTACATCAATGACGTCATCGAGCTGAACTTCACCGGCTTCGAGCAGGTGATCAATGACATCGGCGGGGTCAACGTGTGCCTGCCGTTCGCCATCCAC
Source organism: Streptosporangiaceae bacterium (assembly GCA_035636335.1). Taxonomy (GTDB): domain Bacteria; phylum Actinomycetota; class Actinomycetes; order Streptosporangiales; family Streptosporangiaceae; genus Chersky-822. The sequence goes on along the minus strand of DASPZH010000177.1, from coordinate 1,391 downwards.
AACGTGATTACGGCCTCCGAGGGGTCGGGTCTGGACCTGAAGGCGGGCGAGCATCACATCGACGGCCGGGTGGCGCTGGAGTTCTGGCGCACCCGGTACAACGTCGCCGACGGCTCGGACATCGCCCGGATCGCGCGCGACCAGTACCTGATGGCTCAGGTCGTCAAGGGCGTCCTGCACAGCGGCCTGCTCCGCAGCCCCACCAAGATCGTTAGGGTCATCAGAGACGTAGCCAACGCGTTGACGACCGACGCCAGCAATACCGAACTGCTGCGCATCGCGACCAGCCTGCGGCACATATCGGCGAATGACGTGCAGTTCATCACGGCGCCGTGGACGTCCTACCCGTACGACCCGAACGAGGTCGAGTTCGCGCAGCCGCAGGCCGACGCGGTGTTCTGGGCGCTCGCCCACGACACGGCGCTGCCGCTGACCGGCAAGAAGAGCCGGCTTCGTACCGACACCGTCAAGGGCCAGCGCAACGGCCCGATCGACGAGGGCCCGGCCGGCAACCTGCTCACGCTCGTTCCCTCGCAGGTCAAGGTCCTGGTGCTGAACGGGTCGAGTCGTGCCAACCGCACCAGCCAGGCGGCGGCCGGCCTGACCAGACGCGGCTTCAACGTCGTCGGCACCGGGTACGCCCCGGGCACCGGCTACCGCGACTCGGTGATCGAGTACGGTCGTGCCGCCGACCTGGCGGCCGCCAGGACGCTGCGCGGGCAACTGCCATCGGCGTCGCTCAGGCTGGTGCCCGCACTGGCGGCGGGGACGGTCGACCTGGTGCTCGGGTCGCGCTTCACCAAGCTGGCCCCGCCCAAGCCGACCTCCCGTACGTCCATCACCTCGCTGTCGAACAACTACGGCGGCATCACCGCCAACGTCCCGTGCCGTAACAGCGCCTTCTACGCACCCAGCGGGGTATCTCAGGGCCACGCGGCTTCCTGCCGGTGCGGCTGACGAGACACGCCTTAGCTCCGGCAGCGTGCGAAGGCTCCGCCGGACCGGCGCCGGACCTGGCCGCCTCCGTCGTGCTCAGACTGCCGCACGGGAATTCGTTCTCCGCTCTGGGCATGGCGCAGGGGGCGCTCGCCTGGACGACCACGCGCGCCACCTACCTGGCCAGTACCAGCGCGGGCGGTTACGTGCGAGTGACGCCGGCGTACGGCTTCGCCGTGGCAGGCCGGGCACGGCTCGGTCGGTCCGCCGGGCAGCCAGGTTCACGCCCGAGCCGAGTCAGCGCCGGCCCGGGTAGGGGGCTGCGGGAAGATGGGGGAATGGCTGACCGGCTGCGCAATGCGACGAGTCCCTACCTGCTCCAGCACGCCGACAACCCGGTGGACTGGTGGCAGTGGGGCGACGAGGCCTTCGCCGACGCGCGGCGCAGGGATGTG
>DASPZH010000176.1:0-1632 GCA_035636335.1 Streptosporangiaceae bacterium | reverse complement strand
AGCCGGTCGAGCGCGTCCCAGACATCGGTGAACCTGGTCGCGATCGGGACCGGGCCGAGCCGCAGCCGGTCGGGCGTGCGGAAGTCGCCGATCACCCCGGCGGCGATCAGCGCCCGGTTGATCGGCCAGGCGTCGGGGTGGTGCAGGGTGACGTGGCTGCCCCGCCGGGCGTCGGCGCGCGGCGAGGCGAGCCTGAACCCGTGCGGTTCGAGCCACTCATCGGCCAGGTGAATCAGGTAGCTGGTCAGCGCGATGCCCTTGTCGCGCAGGCGGTCGATTCCGGCCTCGGCGAGCAGTTTCGTGCCCTCGGCGACCGCGACAGCCCCGATGATATGAGGAGTTCCGGTGGCGAACCGCTCGATCCCGGGCACCGGGTCGTAGGCCGGGCCCATGCCAAACTGGTCGGCCTGCCCGAACCAGCCCCAGATCGGCTGTCGCAGCCGGTCCTGGAGGTCGGACCGCACGTAGAGTACCGCCGGCGCACCCGGCCCGGCGTTGACGTACTTGTAGGTGCATCCGATCGCCAGGTCGGCGCCGCACTCGTCGAGCCTGACCGGCACCGCGCCCAGCGAGTGGCACAGGTCCCACAGGACGAGCGCGCCCGCGTCGTGCACCAGGCTGGTGATCCGCGCCATGTCGGCGAGCGCGCCGCTCCTGTACGCCACGTGCGACAGGCTGACCAGGGCGACGTCGGGTCCGAGCGCCGCGACCAGCGCGTCGGTGGCCAGGCCCTGGTCCACGTCGGTGTGGATCATCCTTAGCTCGCACCCGCGCTGAGCGGCGACGCCCTGCAGCACGTACCGGTCGGTCGGGAAGTTGTCGTCGTCGGTGATCAGCACGCTCCGGCCGGGCCGCGCGTCCAGGGCCGCGTTGACCAGCTTGAACAAATTCACCGTGGTCGAGTCGCTCACCAGCACCTGGCCGGGCGCGGCGCCGGTCAGGTGCTCGCCGACCAGGTCACCGACCTCGCGCGGCAGTTCGATCCAGCGGTCCCAGGAGCGGACCAGCCCGGCGCCCCACTCGGTGCCGACGACCTCGGCGATCCTGGCCTGGGTCGCCTTCGGCAGCGGGCCGAGCGAGTTCCCGTCCAGGTAGATCGGCGCGACGTCGCGGCGCACGAAGCGGTCCCTGAACCTGGCCAGGGGGTCGGCGGCATCGAGTTGCTCGGCCTGGGCCCGGTTCGACGGCAGCATGGTCACGCCTCCAACAGTAGCTACCTGGCCACCGAGCGCCCGCAGGTGCCGGGATTGGGAATATTCGCTGCGAAAATGCGCGCTATATAGTTAGTGTCCGAGCCCGCGTGCATTGGGGGGGCAACGACAGCCGGGGGGAGCCAGGGACCGGCGGCGCGCCGGGCGGTCGGGATCTCCTCCGCCAATGATCCGCGGAGCTTATGTGCGGCATTTCGGATACCTGACGCCAGGCCAGGACGAGTCGTTGTTCAGCCATGTCCCGCAGCCTTTCGGGCGGGAGAGCGACCGGCGGACGCTCGCCATGGCGCTCGGTGCCACGCTCTACTCGCCGGGGACGACCGCGGACTACCCGGAACGGATCGGTGCGCTGGTCGGGCGGGGAGTCACCTCGGCGGTGCTGTGCCTGGAGGACGCGATCCGCGACGTCGACGTGGCGTCG
>DASPZH010000175.1:0-5868 GCA_035636335.1 Streptosporangiaceae bacterium | reverse complement strand
CGGCCAGCGACGCGTACTTCCCGTTCGCGGACGGCCTGCGGGTGCTGGCCGACGCCGGGGTGCGCGCCGTCGCCGAGCCGGGCGGGTCGATCCGCGACGAGGAGGTCATCGCGGCCGCGAAGGCAGCCGGGGTGACCCTGTACTTCACCGGCGTCCGCCACTTCTGGCACTGACCGCGCCGACGGTCCGGCCCGGAGGGTCGCCGATCATCGAACAGCCCAGTCGCCGATCGTGGAACAGCCCAGCGGTGCGGGGGCGGGGGCGCGGGGGTGAGTCGCCCGCGGAGCGGCCGGGCGGGCAGAATGAGCCCGTGACTGCGATCATCCTTGACGGCAGGGCCACCGCGGCGGCCATCCGCGCCGATCTCGCCGAGCGGGTGGCGAAGCTCGCCGCCCGGGGCATCGTCCCCGGGCTGGCCACCGTCCTGGTCGGCGACGACCCGGGCAGCGCCGTCTACGTGGCGGGCAAGCACCGCGACAGCGCCCAGGTCGGCATCGCCAGCATCCGGCGCGACCTGCCGGCCACCGCGAGCCAGCAGCAGGTGCAGGACGTCGTCGCCGAGCTCAACGCCAACCCCGCGTGCACCGGGTTCATCGTGCAACTGCCGCTGCCCGACGGGCTGCTCAGCCAGCCGGTGCTCGAGCTGATGGACCCGGCCAAGGACGCCGACGGCCTGCACCCGATGAGCCTGGGCCGGCTCGTCCTCGGCGAGCCCGCCCCGCTGCCGTGCACGCCGCTGGGCATTGTCGAACTGCTGCGCCGGTATCAGGTGCCGGTCGCCGGGGCCGACGTCACGGTCATCGGCCGCGGCGTCACGGTGGGCCGTCCGCTCGGCCTGCTGCTCACCAGGCGCACCGAGAACGCTACCGTGACCCTCTGTCACACCGGGACCGCCGACCTGAAGGCCCATACGGTCAACGCGGACATCGTGGTGGCCGCCGCGGGCAAGCCCGGTCTCGTCACCGCCGACATGATCAGGCCCGGAGCGGCGGTGCTCGACGTCGGCATCACGCGGACCGACGCGGGGCTGGTCGGTGACGTGCACCCCGGCGTCGCCGAGGTGGCCGGCCACCTGGCCCGGGTGCCGGGCGGGGTAGGGCCGATGACCAGGGCGATGTTGCTCGCCAACGTGGTCAGCCTGGCCGAGCGGCAGGCCTGACCAACCGCCCTACTAGTGAGTAACATAGCGTCCGGGCATCATGCAGGCCCCCGAATGCGGGTCGCCCGCCCCGTTTGGCAGGCTTGCACTGCCCGAGTTGGCACTACCAGGTTGGCACTAGCAGGCAGGTTGGCACTAGCAGGAAGGTCGGCCACCGGTCATGAATATCGTCGTCTGCGTCAAGCAGGTTCCCGACACATGGTCAGAGCGCACGCTTCGCGAGTCGGACTCCACGCTCGACCGGGATGCCGCCGACGCCGTCATCAACGAGGCTGACGAGTTCGCGATCGAGGAGGGTCTGCGCCTCGCCGAGGCGCACGGCGGCGAGGTGACGATCTTGTCGATGGGGCCCGGGCGTGCCACCGAGTCGATCCGCAAGGCACTGTCGATGGGCGCCGACAAGGCCGTGCACCTGGTCGACGACGCGCTGGCGGGCTCGGACGCGCTCGCGACCTCGGCCGCGCTCGCGGCCGTGCTCGGCCAGATCGGCTTCGACCTGGTCATCCTGGGCTCCGAGTCGACCGACGCGCGGACTGGCGTGCTCCCGGCGATGCTGTCGGAGCGGCTGGGCGCGCCGCAGCTTTCCTACGCGAGCAAGGTCGTGATCGACGGGACCTCGATCACGATCAACCGGCTGGCCGACTACGGCTACGACACGGTGGTGGCCTCGCTGCCGGCGGTCGTCAGCGTGGTCGAGAAGATCAACGAGCCGCGTTACCCGTCGTTCAAGGGGATCATGGCGGCCAAGAAGAAGCCGGTCCAGACCATGAGCGTGGCCGGCATCGGGCTGGAACTCGCGGCGGTGGGCCTGGCCAGCGCCGCCACCGAGGTGCTCAGCTTCGCCAAGCGGCCGCCACGGCAGGCCGGCACGATCGTGACCGATGACGGCGACGGCGGCGGCAAGGCCGCGGAGTTCCTCGCCGCGCGCAAGTTCATCTGATCAGGAACAGGCTGAGAGGCGGCCGACGATGGCTGAGATTCTGATACTGGCCGAGCACGACGGCGAGGCCGTCAAGAAGGTCACGCTCGAGCTGGTGACGCTCGCGCGCCGGTTCGGCGAGCCCGCCGTCGTATGGACCGGCCCCGGCGCCGAGGCGGCGCAGGCCAGGCTGGCCGAGTTCGGGGCCGCGAAGGTCTACGTCGCCGCGGATCCGGTGTACGACGACTACGTGGTCGCGCCGAAGGCCGAGTTGCTCGCCGATCTGGCCGGGCAGAAGTCGCCCGCGGCGGTGCTGGTGGCCAGCACCGCCGAGGGACGCGAGGTGGGCGGCCGGCTCGCGGTCAAGACGGGCTGGGGAATCCTGACCGATGTCGTGGGGCTCGGCGACGACATCACCGCCGAGCAGGTGATCTTCGGCGGCGCGATCAACGTGAGCTCCCGGGTCCGCCTGGGCACTCCGATCATCGCGGTCAGGCCGAACGCGATCAGCCCGGAACCCGCCGCGGGCGAGGCCGTGATCGAGCCGGTGAGCATCGCCGTGAGCGACGCGGCGAAGCAGGCGAGGATCACCGAGCGGGTCGTGCAGCAGCGCGGTGCCAGGCCGGAGCTGACCGAGGCGTCGATCGTCGTGTCCGGCGGGCGCGGTGTCGGCTCGGCCGACAACATGGCGCTGATCGAGAAGCTCGCCGACTCGCTCGGCGCCGCCGTCGGCGCCTCCCGCGCTGTCACCGACGCGGGCTGGTATCCGCACCAGTTCCAGGTCGGGCAGACAGGCAAGACGGTATCGCCGCAGCTCTACGTCGCGGTCGGTATCTCAGGGGCGATCCAGCACCGGGCCGGCATGCAGACCTCGAAGACGATCATGGTCGTGAACAAGGACCCCGAGGCGCCGATCTTCGAGCTTGCGGACTTCGGCGTCGTGGGGGACCTGTTCAAGGTCGTACCGCAGCTTGTTGAGGAGATCGAGAAGCGATCGGCCTGAGCCGCCATGCAGCGGAGCGGGTGCGCGTGCCGGCGCGGCGTGCCGGGCCGTAGGTTCCCGTTAGGCTGGAATCACCATGGTGAACCTCGAATCCCTCGGCGACGGCGGTAACGTCGCTGCCCGCACGGCTGCCAGCCACCGGGCCGCAACCCACGGGGCCGCAACCCACGGGGCCGCTGGCTCCGCGGTCTACCTGGACCATGCCGCGACCACGCCGATGCTGCCCGAGGCGCTGGCCGCGATGGCGGAGGAACTGGCTCATACCGGGAACCCGTCCTCGCTGCACAACGCCGGCCGACAGGCGCGGCGGGTCATCGAGGAGTCGCGGGAGCAGATCGCGCAGGCCTTCGGCGCGCGCCCCAGCGAGGTCGTCTTCACCAGCGGCGGCACCGAGGCCGACAACCTCGCCGTGAAGGGCTTCTACTGGGCCCGCCAGGCCGGACCCCGGCCGCGGCGGCGGGTGCTGGCCACGGCGACCGAGCATCACGCGGTGCTTGACTGCGTGCAGTGGCTGGGCGAGCAGCAGGGCGCGCAGGTCGAGTGGCTGCCCGTGGACGGATCGGGGCTGCTCGGCCCGGACGTGCTGCGCGCCGCGATCGAGCGTGACCCGGGCAGCCTCGCACTGGTCAGCGTCATTTGGGCGAACAACGAGGTGGGCGCCGTCCAGCCGATCGCGGAGCTGGCGGCGGTCGCGAGTGAGCACGACGTTCCGTTTCACAGCGATGCGGTCCAGGCCGCCGGGCAGCTTCCGGTCAGCCTGGCGGCGAGCGGAGCCACCGCGCTCACGATCACCGGGCACAAGCTCGGCGGGCCGGTCGGGTCCGGCGCGCTGCTGCTGGCCAGGGGCGAGGACCCGGTGCCCGTGCTGCACGGCGGCGGCCAGGAGCGCGACGTCCGGTCGGGAACCCTCGACACCGCCGCCATCAGGGCGTTCGCCGTGGCGGTCGAGCACGCCGTCGCGCGCAGGGACGAGCACGCGGCGCGGCTCGGCCAGCTCCGCGACGAGCTCGTCGGCCGGGTCCGCGCCGCCATCCCCGACGCCGTGCTGAACGGTCCCGCCCCCGGCGAGCTCCGGCTGCCGGGCAACGCGCACTTCTCCTTCCCCGGCTGTGAGGGCGACGCGCTGCTGATGCTGCTCGACGCCAGGGGGATCGCCTGCTCGACCGGGTCGGCCTGCACCGCGGGAGTGGCCCAGCCGAGTCACGTGCTGCTCGCCATGGGCGCCGATCACGCCAGGGCGCGCGGCTCGCTGCGGTTCACGCTGGGCTGGACCAGCACGCCGGCCGACGTGGCGGCGCTCGACGCGGTCATCGGCGAGGTGGTCGAGCGGGCCAGGCGAGCCGGCCGCCAGGCTGCGGTCGCTGCCGCGGCCGGCGGCAGGCAGGGGGCCCCGGGGCAGGTCGCCGGCGGGCAGGCTGCGGGGCGGGTCGCCGGCGCGGCCGGCGGGCAGGCCGCCGGCGGGCAGGCTGCGGGGCAGGTCGCCGGCGTGGTCGGCGGGCAGGCTGGCGTCCAGGTGGCCGGGCGGTCGGCGGCGTCATGACGGCCCTGCGGGTGCTGGCCGCGATGTCGGGTGGCGTCGACTCGGCGGTCGCGGCGGCTAGGGCGGCGCAGGCGGGCCACGAGGTGACCGGGGTGCACCTGGCCCTGTCGGCGAACCCGCGGTCGTACCGCACCGGCGCCCGCGGCTGCTGCACACTGGAGGATGCCAGGGATGCCAGGCGCGCCGCGGATGTTATCGGCATCCCGTTCTACGTGTGGGACATGGCCGAGCGGTTCGCCGCCGACGTCGTCGACGACTTCGTCGCCGAGTACGCGCGGGGGAACACGCCGAACCCGTGCCTGCGCTGCAACGAGAAGATCAAGTTCGCGGCGGTGCTCGACCGGGCGGTCGCGCTCGGCTTCGACGCCGTCTGCACCGGCCACCACGCCAGGCTCTCCCCGGCCTGGCCCGGCGGGCCCGTGCGCCTGCTGCGCAGCGTCGACCTGGCCAAGGACCAGTCCTACGTGCTCGGCGTGCTGACCGCCGGCCAGCTCGGCGGGGCGATGTTTCCGCTCGGTGACAGCACCAAGGACCAGGTGCGCGCCGAGGCTGCGCACCGCGGCCTGGCCGTGGCCGACAAGCCGGACAGCCACGACGTCTGCTTCATCGCCGACGGCGACACCCGGGGATTCCTGCACGGCAGGCTCGGCTCGGCTCCGGGCCCGATCGTGGATCACGACGGCGAGGTGATCGGCGGTCACCAGGGCAGCTACGGCTTCACCGTCGGGCAGCGCCGCGGGCTGCGGATCGACCGCCCGGCGCCGGACGGGCGGCCGCGCTACGTGCTCGGCATCGAGCCGGTCTCCGGCACCGTGCGGGTCGGCCCGGCCGAGGCGCTCGACGTCGACGAGATCACCGCGGTCCGGCCGGTGTGGTCAGGCCGGACGCCGCCCGGCGGCCCGGTCGAGGCGGCCGTCCAGCTCCGCGCTCACGGCGACACCTTCCCCGCGACCTGCTGGCCGGAGTCCGGGTCGCTCCGGATCAGGCTGAAGGTCCCCGCGCGCGGCGTCGCGCGGGGCCAGGCCGCCGTCCTGTACGACGGTGACGCCGTGCTCGGCTCAGCCACGATCTCGGCCACCGCCCTCTCCTCCGCCTCCGCCCCCACGCCCGCCCAGTCGCCCGGGTAACCCGGCCGCCCCTGTCCACCACGCCCATCTCCGTCACGCCGAGCACCCCCGTCACGCCGAGCACTCCCGCCACCCCGAGCACTCCCGCCACGCCGAGCACTCCCGCCACCCCGAGCACTC